>WQTX01000086.1 GCA_009786075.1 Bacteroidota bacterium
TTCTAAGGTGTCGTTTTGGGCAAAAGTTGCGAGGGTGTAAAGGCAGAGTAGGAGTGTGAGTATGGGTTTCATGGGGTTATTGTTTTTTGAAATATTGTGCAAGATAGTATTTTTTCTCAAACAAACTTTTCCAAAGTTCTAAACTTTGGAAAAGTTCTTTGGCGAAGTTTGTCCTATAAAAAATGGCGACCGGTTCAAAAACCAATCGCCATTTTTTGTTTGTCGGCGTAGGGGCGCACTTGTGTGTGCGCCCTATCACAATAAAAACAAGGGCGCACACACAGGTGCGCCCCTACGCCGTTACTGTTTCACAACCTTAACCTGTGCACCCCCAACCTGCACAAAATAAACACCATTCGCAAAACTCGATAAATCAACCGATGTGCCGAATGTTGCAATCAACAACGCGCCTTGCGCACTGAATACTTTGATTTCGCTTGCTGTGCTCACGTACACCATGCCCGCCGTTGGGTTCGGATACACAATAATTTCTTGCGCATCAACAACTTTTACGGCAGTATAAATACAATTTTTGCCATCTTCGTTAGCTTCGGGTCGGTAGTTATCGGCATCGGGGTTCATGCAGCCGGTAATAATTTCGTCGCCTTTGAACAGTGTGCCTATTGTAATTGCTTGTATTTTATTATCGGATTTCAACAAATTTGTTGTGCTATTGCAAATAAGCGACAGGTAATACATTGCATTTTCCGATTTTTCGGAGTAAACGGTTTGTATCACAGTTACATTGTCGCCTTGTTCAATTAGCCAAGTAGCCAAGAATGTGCCATCGCTGCGAATTTTTAAGTGTGCAATGTAAGCGGTGTCAATCGGTGTGTTGAAATCAAAATTGCAAGCATTTTTTACAATAGTGCTAAATATTTGCTCTGCCGCTTTTATAATTTCTTCACCTACATATATATATACATTTTCGGGCGTTGCAAATACACAACTATTATCGTCGATGGTGGCTTTTTCGTTGTAATTCAACGCCATTTTATACATACAACCGGCAACTTCGGCAGCTTGATATACGCAACGCCCGTTGTCTTCCGCAGCAATTGGGTTGAAATTGAGTGCCAAAGTATCGGTACAGCCTCCAATTTTGTCTTGCGAAATGGTGTTGAACACGCAACTATTGTTGGGAATTGTTGCATTCGGGTTGTAATTCAACGCCGCAGGGTTCATACAGCCGTAAATATCTACGCATTTATCAATAAGCCACGAATTTAAGAATGTTCCATAAGCAACCAATAAGTCGTCGTATATTTTGTCAACTTCCGGTTGGGTTGTTGCTTTCGCTTTTGCTGCTTTCGCTGCATTCAAACGCTGATTGATTTGAGTGTAAGCCGAAACAGGGTAACCATCGCCATTACATTGAACATAAATTCGCGCATCGTCGATAACATATTGTATCTTAGCAATTAATAGGTTCAATGCGCCAAAAATGTCGGAGTCGATTGGTACTGCGCTCATTTTAAATTTGGTAATGGCTTCGTTCAATGCTGCAATTGCACGGTCAATCATTATTTGTGTAGCGTGGTAATCATTGTTTACACTATTGGCAGCCTGAATAGCCGCGGCGAAATCATTTTTTGCGAACTCGGAATATTGACCCGGTTGGTTGCCAATGGTGGCGGTTATATAAATATTTTGAGCTTCGGTAATCAACGCCGCCAATTTATAGTAATCACAAGTGATTTTGGCTGCCGAAAACGCATCTATTGCATCTATGAGTGCAATTTTAGCATCTAACACTTGTGCCGGAGTTGCATAGATGTCTTGTTCTACTGCTTGTGCCGCGTCAATTGCATTTTGCAATGCTACTGCGGCAAAGGCAGGACGGCAACCGCTGTATTCACAACCAATTGGAGCGCCAACTAAGGTATAATTCGCAGTTTGAATAGTTGCTCGTAAGGCTGATTTATCAACAGTAGAGGTATAGTATTCACAATCGCCTGCTACGTGAATGGTTGCATTTGGATTGTAATTTATTGCTGTTTTGTCCATGCAACCGTAAATTTGTCCGTCGCAATTACGGTTTCCTGTTATCGTAATCGTTACATCTGTAAACTTAACCGTTGCGGTAGCTGTTCCACCATTTCCTCCAACATTATCAGGGAATGATGAGTTTTTACCCCAAATTGATACAATTGCTCTTGATAAAGCATCCGGAAAAGCATAATTACTTTTCACTGTTACCGTAGCCGAACCCGTGAAAGGAATGCCTGCTGTAATAGCGCCACATGATAATTCTTCAACATTTGTTATTTCGCTCCAATATGAAACATTTGCATCGATATTTGCAAAAACTAATGCCATTGCCGATAAATCGGTATCGGAAATAGCCGATACGGTAACTGTGAATGCTTGACCTCGCTCAACCGCACAAATCCCAAATGTTGTCAAATGATTTCTTGCTTCCACTAGCCCCTTTGGTTGCCAGGCATTGTTCATTGTCATGGAAGAACTTGTTAAAGTTCCATGTTGTGCTATTGCTCCCCACACGAAAAGCAACATTGCGCTCATAAGTAATAAAATTTTCTTCATGATTGTTTGTTTTAATTGTGAAATTTAAAAAAACGAACTAAGTCGCAAATATATGCTAAAAATCACGTAAAAACAAATTAAAAACGGAAAATCTTTCTCAAACAAACTTTTCCAAAGTTCTAAACTTTGGAAAAGTTCTTTGGCGAAGTTTGTCCTATAAAAAACGGCGACCGGTTCTAAAACCAATCGCCATTTTTTGTTTTCGGTGTAGGTGCGCACCTGTGTGTGCGCCCTTGTTTTTATTGTGATAAGGCGCACACACAGGTGCGCCCCTACGTCGTTACTGTTTCACAACCTTAACCTGTGCACCCCCAACCTGCACAAAATACACCCCATTCGCAAAACCCGATAAATCAACCGATGTGCCGTATGTTGAAATCAACAATGTACCTTGCGAATTAAATACTTTTATTTCGCTTGCGGTACTCACATATACAATGCCCGCTGTTGGGTTCGGGTATACCGTGATGCTGGCTTCGGCAACAAATTCTGCTGCTACGTCGCAATCGGTGCATGCTATTGTTACAGGTATTGGGTAGGTTACACCGGTAGCGTCTTTTACGGTAACAGTATAATTGCCCGGAGCTAAGTTGGCAAACGTGCTGCTACTGCCAAACGCACCGCTGCCAATAGCATAAGTGTAAGGAGTTGTGCCGCCTGCACCTGCTACTTCTACACTTCCGTTTGCTACGTCTTTGTTGCTATCGGTTTTCGATACTATTGTGCCGCTTAATGCTTCGCCTTCTTTGTACTGTGCGCCTATGGTAATTGCTCGCACATCGCTGCTCAACCAACCTTGTGTTGCATTACAAATAATTGACAAATAATACATTGCATCTTCCGATTTTTCTTTATAGGTTGTTCTTATAACGATAGCTTCGTCGTTTTGTACAATTATCCATATAGCTACAAACGTGCCATCATTTTTTGCCTGCAAGTAAGCTATGTAAGCAGTGTCAATCGGCGATGAATAATCAAATCCGCAGTCTTTTACAAAATTGCTAAATACTTCAACTTCCGGTTTGCTTGAACTGTTTTGTACATACATATTTTCAGGCGAAGCAAATACACAGCTATTATCGTCGACAGTAGCTTTTTCGTTGTAGTTCAATGCCATTGGCTGCATACAACCGGCAACTGCTTTTGCCTGATATACGCAACGTCCGTTATCTTTGGTTGCAATTGGGTCGAAATTGAGTGCAAGCGTATCGGTACAGCCTTCAATTGTTTGGGTTGCAACAGTGCTGAACACACAGCTATTGTTGGCAATCGTAGCATACGGATTATAGTTCAACGCCGCAGGGTTCATACAACCATACACTGAATTTTGCGCATATTTACAGCTATTGTCGTTACGGTTTGCCGCAGGCTCAAAATTCAATGCCGAACGGTCGGTACAGCCGTACACAATGGTTTCAAATACGCAACTTCCATTGTCGGCAGTGGCTTTTGGCTCATAGTTGAGAGCTTGCTTATCGGTACAGCCCCATATTTTTTGTTCAAATTTACATGAGCCGTCTTCAATGGTGGCTTCGGCGTTGTAATTTATGGCGTTAGGAGCCATACAACCTTTAATTTGTGCGTAATAGCAGCTTCCATTGTCAATGGTAGCTTTTTCAAAATAGTTCTCGGCTTTTTCGTCCATACAACCATAAATTTCAAATTTACATGGAGTGTTGGCAGATTGTACTGTTGCTTGCGGATTATAATTGCTTGCCGCAGGGTTGGTACAGCCGTAAATCGGGAATTTGCATGAACCGTCGTCAACCGTAGCTGTTTGTTGGTAATTGATAGCTTGCGGATTGGTACAGCCTTGTACCACCGTTGTATATTTACACGATTGATTATCACGGGTTGCCGTAGAATCGTAGTTTATGGCTTTTCTGTCGGTACAGCCGTAAACAACCGCAGTGGCGAATTTACAATCGCTGTTGACAGTTGCAAGCGGATTGTAGTTGATAGCGTTTGCTTCCATACAACCATACACGGCATATTTACATGGCGTATTTGGCGTTTGCGCAGTTGCTTTCGGATTGTAATTTATTGCGGTTTGGTCCATACAACCATAATATACGCATGGAGCAGTTGACGATGGCTGGGTCGCAAGCGGATTGAAGTTTGTGGCTGTGGAATCCGTACAACCGTAAATTGGCTGCGGTGCATATCCGGCTTGGGTGATTACTATTTTATCCAAATAGTCGCCTGACGGAGTTTGGAATATAATTTCAAACGTTCTGCTTGTGGTAGCGTTGTTTGGCTGAACTGCAATGCGGGGTAGCATTGTTGCATTTGGTGCTGTGCCCGATGGCGGATTAATTGATATGCCGTCGTTTGGACTTACCTTCACTCCATTGCGCAACACTACGGCTACCCATTGTGTTTGTACAGTTGCCGTAATTGTAACAAGGCTGCTTCCGCTGTTTGCGCTAAATTCGGTTACATCGGCTTTTGCGCTGAATTGAGCCGGTTTGTATTCACAAACGTCGGGCACGGTTGCTTTCGGATTGTAATTCAATGCCGTAGGATCCATACAACCATAAACAGTATCAACGCAATTGCGAATTTCGGTTATCACAATCGCATCGGTAGCTTGTATCAATGGATTTTTCTCGAAAGTTGCAATCACTTTATATTCGTCGGCTGCTTGTACGGTAAGTTGTTGTCCTGCCATTCCAGCTATGGCAACGCCGTCTTTAAACCACTCAAAAATTACGCCATTCACGTTTGTTTTGGCAAACAATGTAATCGTTTCTATGCCCGAATTACAATCGAGTACAGTCCCGTCGGAAGAATCGATAGTTACATTAAGGAAAATACAAGGTGTGTTTGGCGATTCGTCGGTTGCTTGTGGGTCGTAATTTACTGCTTTCATGTCCATACAACCATAAACAACGCAATTGCTTTTGGTTATCGTAATTGCATCGGTAGCTTGTATCAATGGATTTTTCTCGAAAGTTGCAATCACTTTATATTCGCCTGCTTCTTGTACGGTAAGCACTTGTCCTGCCATTCCTGCCATAGCAACGCCGTCTTTAAACCACGCAAAACTCACGCCTTCCACGTTTGTTTTGGCAAACAATGTAAGCGTTTCTATGCCCGAATTACAATCGAGTACAGTTCCGTCGGAAGAATCGATAGTTACATTGAGGTAAATACAAGGTGTGTTTGGCGATTCATCGGTTGCTTTCGGGTCGTAATTTACTGCTTTCATGTCCATGCAACCATAAATTGGTTGCGCTACAGCAGCTTTTTGCATAATAATTATTGTATCCAAGCCCATGCCCGATGCGGTGCGGAACACAATTTCATAGATTGCGCTTTCGGTAGCAGTGTTTGGTTGAACTGTAATTTGCGGACGCATTGTTGCATTTGGCGCAGTTCCCTGCGAAGGATTAATTGACACAAAATTGCTGCCAATTTGCGTGCCGTCTTTGTAAATTACAGCAAACCATTGCGTTTGCACATTTGCATCAACTGTTACGTATGTAGTTCCGCCTTCTGCGCCAAAATTATATTGGTCGGCTTCTGCGGTAAAATAAGCGTATATACAACTTTGGTCGTCTTCTGTAGCTTTGGGGTCGTAATTTACCGCTTTCATGTCCATACAACCAAAAACAGGCTCTTCACCGCAATCGCGAATTTCGGTTATCACAATCGCATCGGTAGCTTGCAGCAATGGATTTTTTTCGAAGGTTGCAATTACTTTGTATTCGCCGGCTGCTTGTACGGTAAGTTGTTGTCCTGCCATTCCCGCTATAGCAACGCCGTTTTTAAACCACTCAAAAATTACGCCTTCCACGTTTGTTTTGGCAAACAATGCAAGTGTATCTATGCCGTAATTACAATCAAGTACGCTTCCATTGGAAGAACCGATAGTTACATTGAGGTAAATACAAGGTGCTGTCGACGATGGGAGGGTTGCTTCCGGGTCGTAATTCACGGCTTTCATGTCCATACAACCGTAAATTGGTTGTGTTTCGCAACCGCCGGTAATTACAATCACATCGCCTGTTACGGCAAATTCGCCGAGCGGTCCTACCTTAACTGTTGCCAATACCACGTATGTTCCGGCTTCCGAAACGGTTATTTCTTTTTCGGTGCCAACGGTAAACTGTTCTAAATTTTCTTCATTTTCTTCAAAAAATTCTTCCAAATCGGCACCGTCGGGAATTGCAATCCATTGGAACGTTGCAACTACGCCCGCAGGAACGCCTGTTGCAACCGCAGCCAGCGTAATTTGCTTTTGATTGCAGGTCAATTCGGTTGCATCGGCATTGATTGAAACTGCAACATTGCTTCCAATTCCGTCTTGTGTTATATTTAATCCTCCTAAATATATACCGTCAAAATCAAAGAAAGCAACCGAAGCCGATAAACTGCCGGGAGTTGACAAAGGCGCTACGGTAAGCGTTGCCTGTGTAAAGCCGCCTACGGTGCTGCTCGACGGACTTAGTGTAAATCCTTCCGGCACTTGCGCTTCCCAAGGCACATTCGACTCAATAAAAACGGGAGTAGAGCCGCCTTCCGCACCGAAATAATTTTGACCGGCTTTTACATCGAAATTTCGGAAAATACAGCTTTCGTCGTCAATAGTTGCTTCCGGGTCGTAATTGAGTGCCATATCATCGGTACAACCATACACATCGCCATTTTCCATACAGCTTTCATCTCTATTGTCCACAACGTAAATAGTAGCCGTTGCTTCGCTCGTTTCGTTAAATGCCCGTACCATATACATTTCCGCTTCATTCACGGTTACGTTTGAGCCTGTTGCAAAAGGCACGCTGGCATACATGCCGGAGTACCACTCAAAATCTACATCAACAAGATTTGCCGTAGCAACGAGCGTTACCCGTTGTTGGTTACAAGTTATTTCGGCTTTCGCTCCGGTAGCCGGTAAAATAGTAACAGATAATTCCTGTTGTTCCTGACCCTCTTGCTCAACCATAAAAACTGCCAAAGTGTCGCGACCCGACATATCGGTAAACGTGATAAAAAACGCCCGTTTTTCAAATGTAGGATTTGCCTGCACCACAAGAGTAGGCATAACTGCCAGACTGCCCTGCGTTGGGCTTATCATAATTCCATCGGTAGAAAACGCGGGACTTCCGTCGTCTTTCCATATTTTCGCCAACCACATACTTGGCGGGTTCGACTGTACTTGCAGTTGTGCAGTGCCTCCGCTTGCAGGGAAAAGTTGTTGCCCGCTGACAATAAAATACTCATCGGGTTGTTCCATACCTTTTTGGAAAAGTTCCAAGTCGCTCAAAGTATTCTTTGTGAGAATGTCTTGAAACAGAATGAGGAATTTTCGCCCATTCATAGTTGTGTTTTCTAATACCACAGCCTCAAATGTGGTAATTCCGGCACTGCCGGTAGTGCTGCTCAAACCAATTCCGTCGGGTTGGAATGCAAACACTGCCATCCAATCAACATCAGATATTACGGTAATCGTAGCCGTACCGCCGCCTGCTTCAAATTCCGTTTGCGAAGCCGTTACGGTTATTTGCTGTGCAAACAAACCAACTACCATTGCAAACACCATACTCATTGTTAGTAAAAAATGTTTTTTCATAAGCATAATAATTTTAGGTGAGTTTTTAAATAAAAAATTAGCCTACAAATATATGCTAAAATTTGTGCAAAAACAAGGAAAAAACGGGAAACTTTTTTAATAAAATTACCCCCCCCCATTTATGCTGATAATCAGGTAGTTGCGAGGTTTTTATTTGTTTTTGATTTAGCCGGTAAATCTTGGACAAACTTTGAAAAAGTTTTAACAAATTTGGTGGCATTTAGACAAACTGCACTTGTCCTAATTCTTTTGAAAAATTATGTAATCCTATTTGGATTTTTTTGATAGTTGTTCTTGCCGGTTTTTTTCTGCCCGAAGAGTAATGCCAAAGTTGTTTTTGATTAACTCCTGTTATTTTTTCAAGACCTGATTTGGAAAGAATGCCGGAATAGTAGTTCAAAAACGAACTCATATCGTATTCGTATTCAAATTCCAATTTCGGAAATTCTTTATTTTCTTTCAAATACATGTCTTTTAACTCCGAGTAAACGGAAAGAAACTCTTTTTTTGCTTCTTCAATGGTGTTTCCTTGTCCGTTTAAGCCAAAATCGAATGTATCTTCATTCATATAATATGAAAATAATCCGTCACTGCCTCTTTCAATAATTACTTTTGCTTTCATGTGTTACTGTTTTTGTTTGATTATTTTAACCCTGCCTCTTTTAGAATACTATTTAATGTTCCGTTGGGAACTTCCTGACTTTTGTGCCGTCCTACCGGAAAACTCTTTTGTGAGATAGGACTGTAAAACCAATCGTGGTTTCCGCCGTTTCTTTTCATATAACAACCTGCACTTTCGAGAATTTTCCTTAATTCCGAATATTTCATAAATTCAAAGTTTTTTATTGATTATATCACAGCACAAAAGTAACTATTTTTCTACTCTTATGCAAATATTTTTGGTAATTATTTTGCGTTTTGCCACGAAAACACCCAATCTGATGTAGAGACGTAGCGCGCTACGTCTCTTTGTTTCATGCGGAGACGTAGCACGCTACGTCTCTACTGCTCCATTTCCCGAAACCGCTTGCGAGCAACCGTGCTGTAATAACTTTGTGGAAAATCGAGCATCAGGATTTTGTACAGTTCCTGCGCTTTTTCTTTGTCCTGCGCCACAAAATGATAATATTCGGCAAGCATAAAATAGGCGTTGTCGGCATATAAATCGTAGGAAAAACGTTGGGTAATTTCGGTTAAATATGCCAGCATGGCAGCGGTATCGTTCATTTTTTGTGCAGCCTGCGCTTTGCGCCACAGCACATCGTCGGTCAAGCTATGGTAAGCAAAATTCGCTTGTATAGAATCTAAATACACAAGCGCTTCGCTTGCTTTGTTTTGATACAAACTCAAATCGGCTTTTGCAAACAATTGCAGGGCGTAATATGTTGAATCTTCGTCCATAATAGTGTTATCGCTTATAAGTTGCGAAAGTTCAAAGGCATCGTTGGCAATTAATTTCGAGGTGCTTGCTTTCAACACATCGAGCAATGCCTGTGCGTACGAAAATTGTGAATTGTAGTACGCCACTTTTGCCTGTTTCAAGCGGGCTTCGTTGCCTATATCGTTGTTTTTGTGGTCGAGGGCGATTTTTGCGTAAAGCATATTGGCAGTCCAAATATCACCTGCAAACAGATAAATATCGGCGCGTTCCAAAGCGCATTGCGCACGGTCGGAGGAACTTGCGCCGGGTAATTTTTCGGCAGTTTGCAATAAATTAAGCGCAGCTTCGGTTTTGTTCAAATACAATGCTTGAATGTGCGCCAAAGTTCGCATAAGGTTTATGGTTTCGGCAGTCATGCCAAGTTCGTCGAGTGCGGTTTGGTATTGTCGTTCAAGCGTTTGTACTTGTGCAGTTGTTGGCGTGCCGTGCGCAAACAGTTTGTTGTACGAAATTTCTAAAAGCATAGTAAGCGCCCGGCGATACAACGAAGCCGTTTTTCCTTTTTCAATGATATATGAAAAGCAATCGGAAGCAATATCGTACTGTTCGTTGGAAAGCGCAATTGTGCCCAATTCAAATAATCGTTTGCCATCTTCTTTGTAGCGCATATCTAAGGATTTGGCAAATACAAAGGCTCGCTTGAAATTATTTTGTTGTACATACATCCAAATCAGCAAATCTTGCAACGATTGCGATTGCACATTTTTTGCCGCCGCTTGTTCTATCAGCGTTTGGCAGGTAGTTTGCGTTGCCTGCGATACATTTTTATTGAACACGGCAAGTAAATAATTTTCCAGATTTTCCAGCGAACTCACATCGTTAAGCGCCATTTCAATGCACGAGCGAGTGAGATTTTCATAATCGCCCATGCGGAGTAACAGTTCCATTTTTGCAAGGTGCAACTGTTCATTATTGGGGAATTTTTTTAATCCGGCATCATACACCGTGAGCGCAAAATCGTATTTTTTGTTGTCGGTCAATGCTTTACCGCTTTCAATATATTCGCCGACGGTTTTTGCATTTTTTTTCAGTATTTTTTGATATATATCGTCAGCCAATTTTTGCTGATTGGAATTTTCGTACAGGCGGGCAAGCGTAACAGTATAATATATTGTATTGGGAAACAATTTGCTTTGTTGTTTTGTCAAATCAATTGCTTTATCGTATTGATTTAAAGCCGTATGCGAGCGAATTAAGTAATCGTAATAAATAATAGAATGTGATTGTGCATACAAATTCTCATACAGCGGAATAGCTTTTTCGTATTCGCCACGCGAAAAATAGAGTAGGGCTAATTGGTTTTGCTCGTCGCCGGTTTGTGCCATAAGCGAAAATTGTGCGCTTAGCAGTATAAAAAAACAGAGGATAAAACGAAGAATTGTTGGCATTTTTAAGGAATTTGTGGAGCTATCCGGAAAACAAACAGATTATACAATCTCTTTATATAACGTTTTAATCTTCTCTAACATTGTATCATTTATTGTACCCAAAACACTTTCTATCATATCTATTTCAAGTGTTGCCATTTTATGAACACGTAAAACAGATGGTAATTTCAGACCAAAATTAATCCAATCATTTAAAAAAATATCATATTTACTTGTGTAGATTTTGCTTGTTATACGACACACAAGCATATCGCCGTCTTCAAATGCTTTAAGAATCAATACCGGACGACGTTTATACGTTACACCATCACTAAAAGGAAACTTTAACAGGGCGATTTGTCCGCTTTCTACATTTTCTATGTTCATTTTACTCATCATACACAGAATCTGAATCGGCGTACCCTTTTAAAAATTGTGTTTTTGTGAGTTTTCGGAAAGCCTTTCGGTCGTACACATCGCTATCTTCCATAAACACCACTACACGAACATTTCTATTTTCATCGCCTTGTAATTCTACCAGCATTTTATTGGGTATAGCAATGGCGTTATTACTAATTTTTGATTGAAATTCTATCGCTCTCATAATTTTTGTAATTATTTACAAAGATAAAGTATTTTTTCAAAAAAGCAATAGCCCCCAAAAGCCTCGACAAGATTTTAATCTAAAATAAAAGTCTCATCAAACGGTTTAATTGTGTTCAACCCCAAAACATCAATTGCAACTTGCACGGGCGAAAGTGCCAATTGTGGAAAATCCCGTAAAATTTCTTCGCCTGCCTGTTCCAATGCCTCACGAGGAATTAACCCAATAACTTCTGAACCACACACGGTGCACCCGTATTCTTGCGCTAATTGCTGTATCGTTTTAAATACCGCATACAGCGACGTTTTTTCAAAATCGGTAATATTAGTTGAAACTTGCACCATATCGAAATCTTCAATATACCAACCGATAGCTTTTACGCCACGCAACAAACCTTTTTTGCGAAATTCTCGAATAACACCGGCAATTTTTCGGGCAATTTCCACATCTTTTGTGGTTAAATTAACATTATAGGCAAGCAAAAATTTCCGTACGCCAATTACCGTAATGCCGGTATTTTCGTTAAAAACAGCCTCGCCAAAATCGGGTTTCCATTGCGGTAATTGCATTTTTTGTGCAAAACCTTCGTATTCGCCTGCCCGGATTTGTTCCAAACGGGTGCGGTGTTCATATTTGGCGCTGTGTTCGTATAAATAAACAGGAATATGCAATTCTGCGCTTACTCGTTGTGCTAATTGGAGTGCATATTCGTTTGCTTCACTCATAGTCATTCCATTCAATGGAACTAATGGACACACGTCAACAATTCCCGCTCGCGGGTGCGTGCCTTTGTGAGTACGCATATTCAAATGTTTGGCTGCAAATTCATACATTGCAAAAGCCGCATCAACCACCGCTTGCGGATTACCAACAAAAGTATAAACCGTGCGATTGGCAGCTTTCCCACTATCAACATTGAGCAAACGAACGCCTTCAACACTTGAAATTACTTGACCTAACGCCGAAATAAATTCAGCATTGTTGCCTTCGCTTATGTTGGGAATGCATTCGAGCATAGGGAGACAGGTTTTAGGTTATAGGGATTAGGTGTTAGGGAATAGGAGACAAGGGACTAAGAGTTAGGAGACAAGGAATTAGAGGATAAGCTGAATTTTCTATTCCCTCGTCTCCTAATCCCTCGTCCCCTCGTATCTAAGAATTCAAAGTTGCCACCATAACCGCCTTTATCGAATGCAACCTGTTTTCCGCCTCATCAAACACAATTGATGCTTCGCTTTCAAACACATCTTCGGTAATTTCAAGGGCTTCCAAACCGAATTTTTGGTACATTTCTTCGCCTACTTTTGTTTCTCTGTTGTGAAATGCAGGCAAGCAATGCAATACTTTTACATTTGGATTGCCTGTTTTGGCAAGTGCACCGGCATTTATTTGATAGGGGAGGAGGAGTTTCACTCGCTCAGCCCACACTTCGGCAGGTTCGCCCATTGAAACCCACACGTCGGTATAGAGAAAATCTACGTCGCGCACGGCTTCGTCAACATTGTCGGTAATTGTGATTTTTGCACCGCTTTCGGCGGCAATTTCACGGCATTTTGCCACAAGGTTTTCTTCGGGTTGCACCGATTTTGGGGCGCACAGGCGCACGTCCATGCCCATTTTTGCTGCGCCCACCATAAGCGAATTGCCCATATTGTTGCGGGCATCGCCCATGTAGCAAAACGAAATTTTATTGAGCGGTTTTGTGCTATGTTCTTCCATAGTCATAAAATCGGCTAAAATTTGCGTTGGGTGGAATTCGTCGGTCAACCCGTTCCACACCGGCACGCCGGCGTATTGGGCTAATTCTTCTACTAAATTTTGCCCGTAACCGCGGTATTCAATGGCATCGTACATTCTGCCAAGCACACGGGCGGTGTCTTTCATGCTTTCTTTGTGCCCAATTTGCGTGCCGCTCGGACCTAAATACGTGCAGTGCGCCCCCTGGTCGTAAGCCGCCACTTCAAATGCACAACGAGTACGTGTTGAGGTTTTTTCAAAAATCAAAGCAATGTTTTTGCCTTTTAGCATTTGCTGTTCGCAGCCTGCTTTTTTATCTTTTTTTAACTGATGCGCCAAATCCAATAAATAGCGAATTTCGCTTTGCGAGAAATCTAATAATTTCAAAAAATGTCGTCCTGTGAGGTTCATAATGTGTAAATTTTATGGTGGACAAAAGTACACATTAATTGTAAATCGCGGTGCATTGAGCTTGTTGAAATGTAAATTAAATTGTAAATTTTAATCCAATGTCGTTTAGTTAAGTAATTTTTCAATCTTCGTGTCTTCATGCCGTCGTGTCTTCGTGTTCATTTTTTGCGCGCAAGCGCGT
>WQTX01000087.1 GCA_009786075.1 Bacteroidota bacterium
CTTTTTTGATTCGGAGACGCGGCGCGCCACGTCTCTACAAATTATCAAACAACCCAATTTCAAGCAACCGCTCAATTCCCTCTTCCAATTCTATAAGCGGACGGCAAAGTAGAGTTTCTCGCATAAATGTATTTTCGGGGCAACGGCGTGTCATGTCGCCGTCTTTCAATGGGGCTACGTGTACAATTTTCGATGAGGAATTGGTTTTTTCAATTATTGTTTGTGCCAATTGCAAGATTGTAATTTCTTTATTTCCGCCAATATTTGCCACATCGTTTACAAGCAAATTTTGTTCAAAGGCATTTACGCAGGCATCTATGTTATCGTCGATGTAGCAAAAAGTGCGGGTTTGCAAACCGTCGCCATACACCTGAATATCTTCGTTGCGCAGGGCTTTTATGATAAATTTACTTATCACAAAATCCATGCTTTGGCGAGGTCCGTAGGTGTTGAAAAAACGGAAAATTGCGTATTCCAATCCAAATTCTTGATGATAGGAACGTAGAAACGCTTCGCCTACATTTTTTACAACGGCATAAGGAACTCGTGAATTGAGTGGCGTGGTGCGTGCATCTTGCGGCATTTCAACGGGTTCGCCGTAAATTTCGCTCGATGACGAAAAGAACACCCGCTTTACTTTTGTTTCAACCGAAAGGTTGCATATATTTTTAAAACCTTCAATATCGGCAAGTACCTGTAATGGGTATTGTTGCGTGCGCAAAACGCCCACCATGGCGGCATAGTGAAACACATAATCGAATTTGTGTGCAGTCATTATTGCAGCAATTTCGTCGTAATTATTTACATTGCATTGCACAAATTGCAGGAATTGCGCATCGGCGTGCGGAAGTTTGTTTATGTCGCCGGTCGATAAATCGTCGGCAACTACAATGAAATATTTTTTGTCGCGCAACAGGCGTTCCACTAAATAACTGCCGACAAATCCGGCACCGCCGGTTATTAAAATTTTAGGCATCTCCATCGGTTTCGGTGTTTTCATCGGTTTGTAATTCAGCTATTTGCAATTCCGAAAGTTCTATATCTTCTTCTTCATCGAAAATCTGTAACAGTGGTTCGCCGAATGATTTTTTAGTCATTTTTTGTTCCAGCGAAAGCAGTAGCGAAGGCAACAAAAGATTGTTTGAAATCATTGCCGTAAACACAGTCATTGCCACCAAAGCGCCCAAGGCTTGCGTGCCGCCAAATTGCGAAAAAATGAAAATTCCGAAACCGCAGAACAGTATAATCGAAGTGTAAATCATGCTTGGATTTGTTTCACGAATAGTCAAAAGAACGGATTTCCCAATGTCCCAATTCGTATGCCGGAGTTCCTGACGGTAGCGTGCAAGGAAGTGAATACAGTCGTCGGTAACATTACCGAATGCTATGGAAAACACCAGCACCGTAGATGGTTTTATGGGAATACCCAAAAATCCCATAAGTGCGGCGGTAAACAATTGCGGCAACACGTTCACAAGCAGCGCAATGCCCACCATTCGTTTGGAACGGAAAAGGAAAAGCATAATGAAAGCAATAATTACAAACGCCAGCCCGATACTTGTAAACAAACTATTGCGAATGTATTTTGTTCCTTTTGAAAATACCACGCTTGCGCCGGTCATCGTAATTTTGTAAACATATTCTGTTCCCGTATCTATTTCCGTATCTGTTTTTTTTGTAAATGCCACGCTTGCGCCGGTCTTCGTTACATGGTAAGTACTGTCGCCCCACACTTCAATAATATCTTTCAAGATAGCTTTTTCGAGAATTTCCATGCGTTGAGTACCCACGTCTTTTACGTTTACTTTTACCCGAATTTTTGCACCTGTGCTATCTATCATTGCCATAGTAAGCCCGCCGCCGGTTTGACTGCGCACTATTTTTTTCATTTTATTTTGATAGCCCACGTCCATACTGTTGGGCAAGGTGTAATATTCGGGGTCGCCATGATTATGCGCCTGCCACGAAAATTTAATCACATCGAGTATCGAGAGCGGTTTCGACATTTCGGGGTGGCGTGCCAAACTGTCTTGAAACGCATTGAGACGGCGCAAGAAATCTTTATCGCGCATGAAATTTATTTTTTGGGGAGCTTCTATCATAAATTCAAATGGCAGCGCACCGTCGAATTGCGCCTCCATAAATTTCAGGTCAATCATGAGTGTGTCGTGCTGCGGAAGGTCGTCGACCATGAAGCCGGTGGTTTGCAGGCGGCTGATGCCAATCGCTGCAAAAACCATAATAGCAACGGTAGTGATATACACTTTGGGACGATGATTGCTTACAATATTGGTAATGTGTTTAACAAGAGAATTGATAAGTTTGGCATCTAAGTGTTTTAAATTTCGAGGATTTGGCGGAGCTAAAAAGCTAAAAATGATAGGAATAAGCGTGAGCGATGCCACAAAAGCAGCCAAAATCCCCAGCGAGGCAACTATACCAAATTCAATGAGCAAAGTACTATTGGTAACAATAAATGCGCCGAAACCAACGGCGGTAGTGAGATTGGCAATAAAAATTGCGTTGCCGATTTTCACAATTACCCGTTGCAAAGCCTTTATCTGATTGCCGTGACGGGCATATTCCAAATGATATTTATTCAAGAAAAACACACAATTCGGCACAGTGATTACAATAATCAGCGGCGGCAACATGGCATTGAGTATCGAAATCGAATACCCCAACATTCCCATAATTCCCATGGTAAACACCACGCCAATGCCCACCGTGAGCATGGAAAAGAGCACAATTTTTCCTGAACGGAAAAACGCAAACATAATAAGCGCACACACCAAAGCCGCCAAAGCGATAAACATCACCAATTCGTTTTGCAGTTTGAGCGAAACTTTGGTGCGAATATAAGGCATACCGGTAAAGTGAGTTTGCACATTGTATTTGTGCGCAAAATCGGTAATAATTGTCTGTATTTTGGCAATCAACACTTCACGTTTGGGACAGTTGAGTATTTCTTGTGGTATGGTAATCATCATGGCATATACGTTGGAACTATCGGTAAACATCATTCCCTCGTATAATTTTTGTTGCCTAATATCAAATTCTATACTATCAAGTTCGGCTTGTGTTTGCGGACGATTTTGGAAATACGGAACAATTTGTGTTCCCTCTAATTTCAGTGCGCTGCCCACCGACAAAAGACCTTCAACCCCGTGCAATGCACGCAAACTGTCGCACATATCTAAAAATGCGTTGAATTGTTTGAGTTCAAAAAATGTATTGCTTTGAAAACCCACAATCATATTGTTGGCATCTTCACCAAAAATCTTTTTAAATGCTTTGTGTTCTTGTAAAGTACTGTCGGTTTGAGGCAACAAAGCAGCGTACTCGTACGACAAATGCACCTTGCGCGCCTGCCACGCCATAAAAACGGTAAGACCGAAAAATACAACCAAAAGAGCTATTCTATATCGCAGAATGATGCGTGCAATGCCTGTCCACATACTAAAAACCGTTACGAAACTGTTAAAATTAAGTGCGCTAAATTACATGTTTTTTTTTAGTTGACAAGTTTTTTAGTTAACAAGTTGACGAGTTTTTTTCTTCCCCTTGTCAACTCGTCAACTAACTTACTGCGCCACCAACTGTTTTAACTTAGTCTCGCTCATTTTCAAAGCATACGCAAAATCAACCATGCGAGTAGCCGATTGCATATACACTTCCTGCGCTATGTGCACTTCGAGCGAGGTGCTGTGTCCCAAGCGGAAACGGGCGGTGTTTATTTCCAAATTTTCGAGTGCAAATTTGTAGGTTTCCAATTCTATTTCGTAAGATTTTTTAAAATTTTCGTATTCCAAAAATGTCTGCTCCAAATCTTCCAATACCTCCAAACGAGTTTGTTCCAATCGATATTCAGCAGAAAGAGTGTTGATTTTTGCAATGGTGGAGGCTTGCCGGTTTTGTCCGGCTCGGTAAATTGGAATTACAAGTCTGCCACCCACTTGCGGTCCGTGCGAATTACCGGTGTTTGAAAAATTTGAGTAATAATACCCGCCGGTGCAACTAAGCGAAGGGAAAAACAGTGTGCGAGCCTCACGAAACGCCAACTGCGTGATTTCCAATTGTTTTTGTCCGGCACGAATATTCATATTGACGTTCACAATTTTCTCACGTAAATCGTCAATTGACAACGAAGGGTCGAAAGTAATTGAATCGGTAACATCAAAATCGGCAGTCATGGTATTACCCATTAAATTTTGCAATGTGCGTTTTGCCGAAACTATTGCAACTTCTTGATTATGCGCACTTGCGAGCGATTTGTTGTAATCAATTTGCGCCTGCAAAAAATCGTTTTTCGCGCTCATTCCGGCATTGAACGAGGTGTTTAAAATTGCAACACGCTCGGCATTGTAATTTATCACTTCGTTTATCGACTGCAATTGTTGCGTTTGGCGAATAATATCGAAATAGGTGGCAACAATTGAAAACGTGAGTGAAAGCACTTTTTTCCGCAATTCCAATTCACTCAACGCTTGATTTTGCTCCAATATATCTTTGCGCACAAACATTCGTCCGCCATCGAAAAGCGTCCATGCAAATTCCACACCGGCATTTAGTTGCGAAGAATTGATTGGAGAATTATCATACGATTGTGAATACGAAGAACTAAGATTTCCGCCTGCAACCGCTTGCACCGTAGGCAATGAACCGGCATTTCCCCAATTATTTTGCGTAGAAACTATTTCGGTTTCGTTGCGGGCAATGGCTATGTTGTAATTGTTTTTCAGGGCAACTTCAATTGCTTTTGAAAGAGTTAGTTGGGATTGTTGCGCTTGCGCTGGAAATTGCAGCGAACAAACGAACAAACAACTATATAATAAGGGGAGAGGTTTCATTGATATTGAGATATTAGGATATATTTGATTTGGTTATTTTTCTTTTATATTGTTCGAAAAATCCAACATTAAGTGATATAGTGTAAAATTTTCATTGTCAATATCTCTATGTTCCGAACTATAATGAAATTCAAAGTCAGGTATAAATGTTTCTTTTTGAAGGTTTTTTGTAGTATTACAATTTGTAAAATTATTTTTCAATAAAGTTTTGATATTGCCTGTGTTAGAATGAATACACATAGCTTCTACAATGAAACCAATCATTGCATTTACTCCGCAATTAGTTGAATATTGTTTGCTAACAAAACGATAAATTCCATTTTCAATATATTTTGCGTTCAATCCCGTAGTACCGTTTAAATTTTCATTGTCTAATCGTTTACATTCAATAATGTAGTAAGCATTTGATTTGGTAAAAGTCTGAATGGTCTGCACTTTTATATCTGTTCTGCCTTTCGTGTTGTCTTCTGGTACTTCTCTATCAAATATGAAATTTCCCGCTAATCCTGTAATTTTTCTTTTGTTATCATCTTTTAAATATTTGATTAGCAAAATGTTTCTAATCTCATTTTCGTCATTGGGAATTACAATATTGTCTTTCAACATCATTGTATAACAAGCAAAAACACCACATAATACCCTTTGAAATTCTGCATTGTAATTCGTGGTGTTATAAATATATCCAACTGCATTTAACTCTGTGTCAATCATTCGCCCCTCCTTCCTGCTCTTAAAATAGCATCCATAAATTCCTCCGCATCTAAATAGGCGATTGCTTTGTGCCAAAGTCTTTTTTCGTTGGGCTTAAATATATAAAATCTGTCCTTTTCAAAACCTCTTATGTCTTTTTGTATGAACAATCTATCGGTAATTTTTTCGGAACTTAATTGTATTATCAACGATAAAATTTGTTTGTCAGTTACATTTTCCCAAACAATACCATTTTCGTCCGGTGTATCTGTTGGTACAACTTCAAAAAACATTCCCAATAATTGATTAGTATGCCAAACTCGAACAACAAATTTTCGCTCGTTATTGTCTATATTTCGTTTGAAACGATTGAGATAAACGTTTGCATAATCAATTATTTCTTGTTTTGATAATGCCTTTTGAAGTTTGCTTAAAACTTCATATTTATTTTTTTGAGTTCGAGGTCGAGTAATTAATGGTCTGTTGATATTCAACGCATAATCAAGTAATGATTTTTCTATTTCATTAAAATTTAATGCTTTTAGTATTTCGGTATTTATTTCTTTTTGGGCGTTATCAATTTCTTTTTGAATTTTTGAATTTTTAATGCTATCAAATTGTGCTTGTTGTTTTAAATTGTATTGCTCTGCTTTTGCATTTTCAATAAACTCTACTAATTTGACTATTTCACAGGTTACATAAGGGACAGAAAATTTATCATAAATTTCTGCTTTTTCCCTTTCTATTCCAATTGAAGCAAATGTATTTATTGCTAAATAGGAATATAAATCAGACAAAAGAAACCCAAGCATAGTTTTTAAATCATTATGCTCTTTATCAACAGATATAACAGAAGTAATAGAACTTTTAAAAAGTATGTTTTTTTGAGAAACGGCTGCTTTTGCATTTAGTAATTTTGTATCTATTCCCTCTCTAACCAATAACATTGGGGCATAATACAATTCTTTTGCACCTGTATTATCTACATTATTCTGTTTTAAGTCCTTTTGATTTTCATAATCTATACTGTAAGCATCAACAGCATACGAACTTATTAATGAAAAATCTTTAATATCTTGTGTGTTTTTTGGCTTTTCTAATTCTTTGGTACTATAATGTATTCCTGTTCCGTAAATAAATTTACTGTTATCAGATATTATATCTTTCATTGAAAGATAGTTTTCTTTTAAACGCCTAATCAAATTAAAATCCAAATATGAACCATAAACCAAAGTCTTTAATAACCAATCATATTTTTTCAATAAACTCTGCTCTACTTTTTTAATATCAGGTTTGTTTATAGTGAAAATTTTAAAGTAAGAGAAAAAACGAGTTGGTTTTATTGCGATGTGTTGCAATGTGGTATCATCTGTATTCCGTCCATTTGCGTATTGATAGAATAAGATAGCGGCAGGTGCAATTGCAGGGTCATTTGACTTCTCGAATACTTCATACCTTACAGGTGCTAACTCAACTATTTTATTGACAAAAAACTCCTCTAACCAATAACGGCGGAATTTGCTAAAATCAGTTTGTCTTCCTAAATTATATAAAATACTGCTTCTGACAATTAAAGCACATTTTGTTTTTGGCTTTGAAAAATCACTTACCCTCAATACAAATCCCTCTACAATTTCGCCATTATTAACAGCAATAGGGTATTTTTTCTTTTCGTTTTTTTCTTTTTTTCTTCGTTCTTCGATATATTTTTCGCCATATTTACCCAAAGCACCACCTTTCCAAGGCGGATTTCCGATTATAAAATCGAAATCAACACTTTGTAGTTTTGTTTCAAATAAATCGGGTTTTGTATTGAAAAAATCTGCCTCAAAGAAGTTTGAGTTTAATAATGGTGGAAATTTAAATTTTTCAATATCCGCAGGGTCTTGATAATCCAATAAAGTTAAATAGATAGAAAACATCGCTACCTGTATAGCATTGGGGTCTTTATCTATTCCGTAGATATTTTTAGAGGCTAATTTTTTTAAAATATCTGCCGTAAGTTCTTGGTTTTTATTGTTTTTTTGGTACTGTTCTATTATTTTCCGCAATGTTTCTACCAAAAAAATTCCCGACCCGCAAGCTGGGTCGAGCGTAACGCAACTATCTGATTTTGAGTTGTTTTCGAAATATTTCTCAACCGTTTCTTTGAGAATATAGTCCACCAAAAACAAGGGTGTGTAATATGCGCCTTTATCCTCTTGGTCTTCTTTTCCAATAAATAACTCGTAAACATTACTAATAAATTCAATAGGAATTATGGAAAAATCGTAGAAATTAAACAATGAGGCTATCCCTTGCTCTAAATCATTACCCTGCAATAAATCTATCAAAACATTTAACACATTGCTGGTTACATTTGCGTATTCATCGTTAGAAAGAGCAAAAATATCATCGCCGTTGAATTTTACTTTGAGGTAACCAAAAAAGCGCTTTGTTTCAGTCGGATTTTTTAATAATTTGCAAAATTCGTCATTAGTCCATCGTTTCGGTTTTTCGTCAAAACTTAAAAGTACTTTTCTGTCTATTAAATAGCGAACAAATATACATTTTCCAATTAAAGCATTTGCAATTTTGGGCTCAATTTGTTTTTTTAAAATGTTACGTGCTGCTTTAATGTTATGCAAAAGAAAATAATCAAGTCGGTTTTCATATTTAAAATGTTCCTGATAGTTTTCCCAAGTTCGGTCGGTAAAAAGATTGAAATAAGTAAAATCGGTTAGTTTGTTGCTGTCTATTTTCGCAAGTTCCTTTAAATCCTTTTCATATTTGAAACCATTAAAAATTTCGACAGCATCATTTTTGGAAATAATAACAATAGGTGTTTCATTGAAATTCCAAATTTTTTTGTGTAAGTCCGTATCTGTTGGATTTTCAAAAAATAAAATCAAGGGTTTGTTGTCTATGCAGAAAAAGGCATCGGGCTTAATTCTGTTTTCCAAAAGTCGCACGATACGATTGGGAAATTGTAATGTTTTCCACTTCGCATCATTAGTATAATACAATCCATTACCTGTATTAATGCCTAATGACCGAAATATAGTATCTAATTTATTCATAGCATTTTTCTATTGGAGTGGAGAATTTTACAAAATAATCTTTAATTAACAAAAATAGAGCTAATTTTTATCCTTTTTCTATTCTCGCTTGTTTGTTTACTAACAATTTGTTAGTATTCTCTACTGCAAAATAGTCTTCCGCTCCCTACTACTAACATACAAATACATAACCGGAATAACAAACAAAGTAAGAATAAGCGAAAATAGCTGTCCGCCAATAATTACAATACCAAGCGCCACACGGCTTTGCGCAGCGGCTCCGAGTGCAAATGCAATAGGCATGGCACCGAAAATTGTGGCAAGCGAAGTCATTACAATCGGGCGGAAACGGGCAACGGCGGCTTCGTAGGCGGCTACACGCTTGATTTGCCCCGCTTGGCGTTTTTGGTTGGCAAATTCTACTATCAAAATACCATTTTTGATAACAATACCCGTTAAAAGCAGCAAACCGATTTGCGAGAAAATATGAAGCGATTGCCCGAAAATCCACAGTGAAAGCAGTGCGCCGGCTATGGCAAACGGTATGGTAAGAATTATAATAAACGGGTCGCGGAAACTCTCGAATTGTGCAGCCAAAATCAAATACACAAATATCAAAGCAAGTAAAAAGGCAAACATAATATCGTTACTGCTTTCTTCAAAATCGCGCGACTGTCCGGCAAGCGAGGTTACAAACGAGTGGTCGAGCGTTTTGGAGGCTATGCGGCGCATTTCGGCAATGCCATCGCCCACGGTGTAGCCCGGCGCAGGGGTTGCCGACACGGTTGCCGATTTGTAACGGTTGAAATGGAACAACACCGGCGGATTGACGCTTTCTTCCATCTCTATAACATTCGTCAGCGGAATAAGCGAGCCGTTGCGGCTGCGCACGTTGAGTTTATTTATGTCGGTTGGCATTGTGCGATTTTCGCTAAACACTTGACCAATAATAAAATACTGTTTATTGTTGCGCAAAAAATACCCGTAACGAGTGCCGCTAAATGCCAAATTGAGTGTGTTGGAAACTTCTTTTTCACTCACTCCCAGCGCATTAGCACGAGTTTTGTCTATACGAATATTTATTTCGGGTTTGTTGAATTTTAAATTCACGTCGGAAGAACTGAATACCGGACTATTTTGCACTTCCTCGAAAAACGCAGGCATTTGTTCACGCAGTTTCTCAAAATCAAGGTTTTGCAGCACAAATTGTACCGGCTGTCCACCACCTACACCGGTAGCAATGGTAGGCTCTTCATTGGTAATAATTCTCGCTTGCGGAAAATATTGCACATATAATTTCGACAGTTTTCGTGCAATTTCGCTTTGCGAACGACTGCGTTCCGAAGGGTCTATCAAAAAAACATTGATAAAACCGGTATTGGCACTTGCGCCCAACCCGTAGCGGGCAAGCACCAAACGGGCTTCGGGAATGCTATCCAAGGTCATTTTTGCAGCTTCATTTATCAAACCCGATGTGCTTGCAAAATTAGTCCCTTCGGGCATGGTAATATTGACACGCACAAAACTACGGTCTTCGTTGGGCGGCAATCCGCTTGGCAAATTGAAGAACAGCAAAACCATAATTCCCAAACAAAAAACTACAATAAATACCGAAAGCCACGGTTTTAAGAAAAAATATGCCAAAAAGCGGCGATATTTATCTTCTATGTATTCAAAATATTTTTCGGTTTTTACATAAAATTTCGATTGGTGGCTTCGGCGTTTGCCCATAAGAATATTGAGCACCGGCGTAATTGTGAGCGCCACAAACGATGAAATAATAACAGCAACCGAAATTACCACGCCAAATTCCTGGAACAATTTTCCGGTAAAACCGTCTAAAAGCAAAATCGGCACAAACACCACCGCCAGCGTAATGGACGTGGACACAACGGCAAAAAATATCTCACGGGTACCTTCTCGGGCGGCTGTGAGTTTGTCCAAGCCTTTTTCCATTTTTTTGAAAATATTTTCTGTTACCACAATTCCATCGTCGACCACCAAACCGGTGGCAAGTACAATTCCCAAAAGCGATATAATATTTATGGAATAGCCCATGAGATACATCACAAAAAACGTTCCCACCAACGAAACCGGAATATCAATAAGCGGACGAATTGCCACAATCCAGTTGCGGAAAAATATAAACACGATAAGCATTACCAAAATAATGGCAATCAGCAGTGTCTCAAACACATCGTTTACCGATTGGCGAATAAATTGCGCCCTGTCGCGAGCTATAAATGTTTCAATTCCGGCGGGCAACACTTCTTCTATGTGCTCCAACCGTTTGTAAAATTCGTCGGCAATTTCTATGGCATTTGCGCCCGGCATGGCAAACACGGCAAGCATCAAACCATCGTAACCGTTCATTTTTGCGCCGCTTTCTTCGTCTTGCGAACCTATGTAGGCTTCGCCAATATCGCGCAAACGCACAAGTTGTTTGTCGTTTTCTACAATTATCAGGTTATTAAATTCTTCTTCGGTATTAATCCGTCCGCTGGTTTTTATAAGTAATTCCGTGCCGTCGCCACGCACTTTTCCGGCAGGCATTTCCACGTTTTCACGAGTAAGGGCAGCAAGCACATCGCTTGCCGTTATTTGGTGCGCCACCATTTTGTTGGGGTCGAACCACAGGCGCATAGCCGGACGTTGCTGCCCAAAAATAGCAACCGAACTCACTCCCTCAATTGTCTGTATTCTTTCAAGCACGTTATTTTCTACATATTCGCTCAACTCAATTGCATTCATCGAAGTGCTTTGAAAAGCGAGCATTATAACCGGGTCGCTGTCGGCATCGGCTTTTGTTACTGTCGACGGAGCGTTAATATCTTGCGGTAAACTGCGTTGAGCCTGCGACACTTTATCGCGCACATCGTTGGCAGCTTTTTCCAAATCGGCACTCAGCGCAAATTCTACGGTAATACGGCTTATTCCCGGCGCCGACTGCGATGAAATATTCCGAATACTTCCAATGCCATTGATTGATTTTTCGAGCGGCTCGGTTATTTGCGACGCTATAATTTCGGCGCTTGCGCCGGTGTAGCTGGTGGTTACGGTAATTATCGGCGGGTCGATTGCCGGATATTGGCGCACGCCTAAAAACGACATTCCCACCAAACCCATTAAGAGTATAATAATATTTGCCACAATGGCGCCAATGGGACGTTTTAATGCTAAATCGGAGAGGGTCATGTTTTTATAGGCTTTTGCGGCGCAAAGGTATATTTTTTCATTCATATTTTCCTTTTTTTGAAAAATATTGTTTAATTTTGTTTTTTGTGGAAAATCGTTTAGGGATAAAAAATATAGATAAATACTTTGCGATAAATATTGATAAAACGCTACGCTGATAAAGCTAAAAAACGGAGGAGCAATCGTGAGTAAAGAAAATACATTTTTAGTGTTTGTAGTAGAATACTACCGCAACAAGAAAAATATGTCGGGAAAAGAAGTAATTGCTTTTTTCGACAAACATAATATTTGGGATTTAGCCCGAAAATCGTATTTCCTTTGGCATATCGAAACTCCCGATAACTTTATTCAAGAAATTGATATGTATGCGCAGGTATAAAATATATGAATTATTAAAACAAGAATTAAACAATTAAAAACAACGAGCCTATGATATAACAGCGTAGCAATACGCACATTTTATTGAGCTTTTAGCTCTTATTTCTCTAATTAACGAAGTCTGCTAACTTTCAAGTGTTCGAGAATAAGGTTGCGAGGTTCACGTCTTCGGGCGTGAACTATTTGCACTTATTTGAACACAATGGTTTAGCAGAGCCTGTTAATTAAAATAAGCAATCAGCGAATAGTTTACGCTTTTTTCGTGTGGTTGTGTAAATAAAAATGGATTTTATAAATCATTAATACTAACAATTTAAATTTTAAAGTTATGCGACAAAACACAAACGCAAACAGAGCAATGGAGACCAGAGACCATTTCAAAAACGGGGCGAGTTTGAAAAGCCAGATGAGTAGAGTAATCGCAATTATTGGAATCGCAGCAATATTTTCGTTAAGTTCTTGTAAGCCAAAACTTTACATCGTAAAATCTATGCAAAAGCAAAATGAAATTTCTATTTCGCCCGAATTAAAACAATTCTTGAATAATAAACAACAAATATCTGTTGTTTTAAGAACTCCCAACACAACATCGAATGTTACACAAGAAGTTCAAAACACCGAACTCTATAATATCATGGAGAAAAAATTAATGAACGCAGGCATGGTTGTAAGAGATAGAGCTTTATTGGAAAAATTGGTGGTAAATGAGCAGGCAAGTTATGAAAGTATTGCGCAAAAGGTAAAAGCAGACTTGATTATTGAAATATTGGAAAATACGAAATATGATGAGATTGCAAAAACAATGGTTCGACAAAAAAAGAACAAAATAGTATATCTTTACCCTTACTTAAACGCCAGAGTGAGTTTTACTACATCAAAAATTACTTTTCGAATTGTTTTAGTGGAAACAGGCGTTTCAAGTGCTTTTCTCACTTTTTATTATACACCTTGTATCGAAGGCTGCGGTACATATGCGACCCACCCATTGGGAGATTATTTTTTCTTTGGTATGAATTGGCGGGAAGTCGGAATTGGAAATCGTGAAGCTCATTGGCAATTTGATGACGATTATATAGGAGAAGATTTATCCAACAAAATTATTTCCATCTTGCAGGGAAAATAATTAAGTTAGCATAACAATAAAAGAGAAGTTGAGAGTCCCCGTTGAGCTAAGGCTGTGCCTTAGTATAGTTTATTAAATAAAGCTCTGCCTGTTTCATACTAAACCTTACAAGATTTTCAAAACCTATGAGGTTTTTTTAGTCGAAAAGGCTTTGTTTTTGCGGTTGCCCTAAATATTTTAGGGCAACCGCATGAAATTTAATCGTTACCGCAAAAGGCTGAAAGCCTTATATAATCCAGCGTAGGGCATCGCCCTACGACAATGAACAAACCAAAACTACGCCCTGAAAGGGC
>WQTX01000088.1 GCA_009786075.1 Bacteroidota bacterium
ATTCTTCGTGTCTTTCTGTCTTCGTGCCTTCGTGTTTACTCTAAAAAAACGCGCTTGCGCGCAAAAAATGAACACGAAGACACGACGGCATGAAGACACGACGGCATGAAGACACGAAGACACGAAGATTGAAAAATTACTTAACTAAACGACATTGAATTAAAAATTAATAGATGAAATTTCCATAAGATTTTCGGAAAAATCATACCAAGCGAAATGATTATAATTCAATAACTTACAAAATTATATACACATGAAAAAACTAATTACTATCGTATTAACGCTCATTTGCACGGTATTATATGCGCAAACCGGCAATTTCAACGACTTGCTTAATAAAGGAAAAGCAGAGTTTACAAAAGAATTTGAGCAACAGGATTATAAAAAGGCGGTAACGTATTTGGAACAAGCGGTAAAACTGCAACCCAATAATGCCGAAGCCCGTTATTTTTTAGGTTACGCATATAGCCGGTTAAATGCCAAAGACGGACTGAAAATGATAGAATCAAATTTGGATTTATTGTACAAAGCGAGTGAACAATTTGAGAAAGTAATAGCGCTATCGCCCAAATACACAGGTGAAACGGTTCTTCTCGACCCTTACTCGAAACTAACTGCCGAATGGGGTTCAATGGCAATGAAATATCTGTATCAAAACAAACCCGATTCAGCGCGATGGGCTTTTCGCGAAGGCAAAAAACGAGGCGGTTTTAGCGATTTTATGCTCGATATAAGTAGAAAAACACTTGATGCCTGCAACAGCTCAACAGCCATTCTTGCTACTTGGGGCGATAATGTTACCTTTCCGCTCTATTACCTGCAAACAGTGGAAAAATACCGACCCGATATTGCCATTGTTGATATGGGATTGTTGCAAACTCAATGGTATTTTGATTATTTGAAAAACAACAAAATTGTTGATTTTTCGCTCAGTTCACGAGAATATGCGGCAATGGGCGAAATAATTAAATGGGACGATACTAAAATTACAATCTACACATTAACGTGGACGGTAAAACCAAGTTATTACGGGCGTTACATAACACGTGGCGAAAAAGCATTTTTGGATTTACTCCAAAAGAATGAGTTTTATAAACGCAATGTGTTTTTTACAGCCGGATTTCCCGAAGAAAGTCAACTGAATTTAACCGATTATTTAATGCCAATGGTGTTGGTTAATTACGTGTCGCCGGCGAACCCAAGTTATGCCGAACGCGGTATAAAAAATCCGGCGAGTTACTACGAAGCGGTATTTCCAAAATATTTAAAAACAGGCGAATATTTGAATATGAACAGCACTGACGAGCGAAAAATTTTCGATTATGTGCGCTTTTATCTTTTAAAAGAAATTGCTTACTATTTGAAAATTGGGGAAGATAAAACAGCTAAAAACCTTTTTGAAGTATTGCATACCTTTGCCGACAATAAAAAAATTCCTTATTTAGATGAGGAATTGAATGAGTATGTTGATTATTTGAGGAAAAATTTATTGGAACAAACCGGCAAGAACGCGGCAAAAGCGCAAAACAAAGTGCAAATTGCCGGTAACAAAAATCTTACATTTACCGTTAATGGGGTGCCGTTTGAAATGATATTTGTAGAAGGCGGTACTTTTACAATGGGCTGCACCAGCGAACTGGGCGAATGCCAAGACGATGCGAAACCTGCACACAAAGTAACGTTGCCGGATTACTATATGAGTCAGTACGAAGTAACGCAACAATTGTGGCAAGCGGTAATGGGCACCACCATATACCAACAGCGGGAATTGGCAAATCCAAACTGGCAGCTTCGAGGCGAAGGCGATAATTTTCCTATGTATTACATTAATTACGATGAATGTGTAAATTTTTGCAAAAAGTTGAATAAATTGCTGGCTGCTCAATTGCCCGAAGACTATAAATTCGCTATTCCCACCGAAGCACAGTGGGAATATGCCGCTCGCGGCGGTAACAAAAGCAAAGGCTACAAATATAGCGGCAGTAATAATGCAAGCGAAGTGGCGTGGTTTCGCAACAATAGCGGCGTAAGCACACACCCGGTGGGTTTAAAAGGCAAAAACGAACTTGGCTTATACGATATGAGCGGCAATGTAGATGAATGGTGCAGCGATTTGTACAATAGTAAATATTATGCAAAAAGCCCTGCGGTAAATCCACAAGGACCAGCTACCGCTTCCACTCCCGACAAAGAACCTGTTCAAGTAATTCGCGGCGGCAGTTGGGGCGATTATGTAGAGAATTACCACGTGGCTCATCGCAGCTATAATCTTTCGAGCTATGGCGGTGCTTATTTTGGTTTGCGGCTTACTTTGGTTCAGTAAATTTATTAACCACACAATGAAAAAGATTCGCACATACATTATAGGTAGCATACTGCTGTGTGCAGTAATAATTTTTTTCGACAAATTTATTCCTTACAGACATGGTTATCGGATTACTCCTTATACGTGGGAAGAAATTTGGGAAAGAAAATGGTTTTATATTGCAGCCGTACTATTTATGGTATTGATGGCTCATTATATTGAGAAAAATGAAAAAAAACAGAATAAAAAATAAAAACAAACAAGAATAAATATGAATAACAGTAGAGTTTTGCCGATGGAATTGCTGTCGGTTGTTGGTTCAGAAAAAATTGATTTTTCTGTGCTTGCCAAAAGAAATAATCCGGCAGGAGGAGCTATCGGTCTGATTTTTTTCGGTGCATTTTGGACGGCATTTATAAGCATTTTTGTTGTACTCATTTTTGGACCATTATTTAAAGGCGAAGACGTTCATTTTGAAGCAAATGGAGTAGCAACAACCGCCAATTGGGAAAATTTTGAACCAATGATTTTCCCGACTTTATTAACCGGGCTTTTTGTTTTGGTTGGAATTGGAATGTTAGTGTGGGGTTTCTATTTACTTTTCCAAAAAGGAGGATATTTTGTTGGAACAGCAAGCAGGCTTTTGCACTATAAAAAGGGAATTATCAACACCTTTGATTGGGAGCAATTTTCGGGCAATATGGAAATTAACCATAAAAAAGGTACTATTACATTACAACTCCGGACTGGAGGAATGGTTAGCCGAAAAAATCGTTCCGACGAATTTGTTCCCGATACTGTGTATATTTCGGGAGCGACTAATGTTTTAGAAATTGAAAAAATATGTAGAAAAAGAATTAAAGAAAATGACCCAACGCCTGCAAAAATAGATTAAAAAAGAAGATAAAATAACAATAAATGAAATATTAGAATATGAAAATCGTCTGCCGGAACTAAGCTGTCCAAACTCAGATTATAAAACATCTTGGGGGTAAATTCTTTCTTGCCTTGCATGATAAACTTATTGAATATCAAAAAGTTGCGCTTTTTATGTGATATAAACAAATGAATATCAATAATTTAAATTTTATTTGTATATTTGGCGAGTTGTGCGTCAGCAGCGGACAGTGCAGCGGGACAACGAATTGAGAATAGAGCAAAAGAGCAATTACAAAAATTATAACAAAAATGAATTCGTATAAACAAATAAAAATTATTGTTGTAACGGCATAATAGATTAGATATGAAAAGTAATAATAACAAAGGTCTTGGAGTTCTTCCCGTTTATTTCACTGCGGCTACTACTATTTTGGGCGCAATTTTATTTTTGCGTTTCGGCTTTGCTGTTGGAACGCTCGGATTTTGGGGTGCTATTCTTTTAGTGATTTTGGGGCACCTTATCACTATTCCAACCGCGCTTGCAATATCCGAAATCGCCACAAATACCCGTGTGGAAGGCGGCGGAGAGTATTTTATTATTTCCCGTTCTTTCGGGTTGAAAATCGGTTCTACCATCGGAATTACGCTTTATCTTTCGCAGGCTATCAGCGTGGCGTTTTATATCATTGCGTTTACGGAGGCGTTTGCGCCGCTGTTCGATTGGGTACATTCGTGTTATGGAGTTCAGTTACCGCGACAGGTTATCAGCGTGCCCGCTTTAGGCATTTTGGCGTTTGTGATGTTGAGGCAAGGCTCCGGCTCGGGGCTGAAAATGTTGTATATCATAACGGGTATTTTGGCTGTGTCGCTGTTGCTTTTCTTTTTTGGAAAACCCATTGATGCGGGTGAAGACATTACGCGATTGCCGGGCGATGTTTTTAAGTTTTTCGAAGGAAAGGAGTTTTTTATATGGTTTGCTATCTGTTTTCCCGCCTTTACGGGAATGACGGCAGGTGTGGGATTAAGCGGCGATTTGAAAAACCCGGGTAAATCCATTCCGCTCGGAACAATGCTCGGAACAATTACAGGGTTGGTGGTTTATTTATTAGTGGTGTGGAAATTATCGGTTTCTGCTTCGCAAGCTGATTTGCTAAGCGAACAACTTATCATGTCGAAAATAGCCGTTTGGGGATTTATTGTCATTCCGATAGGGTTGGCAGCCGCCACATTTTCGTCGGGAATCGGTTCTATCTTGGTGGCACCGCGCACGCTTCAAGCATTAGCCTGCGATAAATCTTTACCGTTAAAACATATTAATTCTTTTCTTGCAAAAGGAAAAGGCGAAAGCCGCGAACCGGTCAATGCCTCCATCGTAACCGTTCTTATTGCTCTTATTTTTGTGATGATGGGCAGTGTAGATGCCGTAGCACAAATCATTTCCATGTTTTTCTTAATCACTTACGGCTCATTGAACCTTATATCATTTCTCAATCACTTCGGCTCGCCGCCGTCGTATCGTCCGCGTTTCAAATCGAAATGGTATTTTTCGTTAGGCGGATTTTTGCTTTCGGTGTGGGTAATGTTTAAGATAAATCCGTTTTACACGCTCTTATCGTACATCATCATAATTCTTATTTACCTTGTTATCGAAAATACCAATAAAGAGCAGAAAGGGGTGATAAGTATCTTCAAAGAAGCTCTTTTTCAGTTGAACAGACGATTGCAGATTTTCATGCAAAAACACCAAATGAACATGGACGACGAAGAATGGCGACCCGCTGCGATATGTATCTCGTCAAATTCGCTCAAACGCGAAAAAGTGCTCGACCTGATGCGCTGGATGAGCCACCGGCACGGTTTTGGAACTTATTTTCATTTTATCGAAGGATATTACTGCAAACAAACATGTACCGAATCGCAGGAATTGTTGAAAGAACTTGTTAACAACATGAAAAACCTCAAAAACACTCTTTATCTCGATACCATGATTTCGCCGTCGTATACATCGGCGGTTGCACAAATTATTCAATCACCGTCGATTTCGGGAATGGAAAACAATATGGTTGTGTTTGAATATGACAAAAACCGCCCCGAAGAATTGAAGCGAATACTCGAAAATACCGGTCTTGTTCACGCAGGCAATTTTGATATATGTATATTCGGTAACAGCACACAGCCAATCCGTTTTCGCAACGGAATTCATGTGTGGATACGAACCACCGATGAAAAAAACACCAATCTGATGATTTTGCTCGGATACATAATCATGGCGCACCCCGACTGGAAGAAAAGCTGCATTAAGATTTTCATTATCTGTGGCAATGGTAAAAGCGAAGAGGTTAAAAATGAAATAGAAGAACTGATTGCCGCCGGACGACTGCCCATAACGCTGGCAAATATCGAAATAATTGGTTTTTCGGGGAATCAAACCATTGGCGAAGTAGTTGCCGAACATTCCCAAAATGCGGGACTGACCATTATTGGTTTCCACGAAGAAGCAATTAAACACGGAAATACGGAGTTTTTCTCGGAGTTTAATAATATAGGCGATGTGTTGTTTGTGAACACGCTTCAATCGAAAAAAATAGATTGAAAATAGAAATGCCACAAAATAAAATCAATGAACCGAAGTACAAAGTACGAGCTCAACGGAGCTAAAAAAACAGTAATCAGTGTCTAATTGGTGTCCAATAGGTGTCTGTAAAAAATCCTATAAAACGCATAATTTACGACGATACATATTTAAATTTCAGAGAATAGTGGGTAGTACAATGGAATTTTCGAGTATTGTGTAGTATATTTTTTGAAAAGTTTGTTATATTTGTGAAATATTAAAATTAAAATCATGGCAACAGTAGATATGAATTATCGTTTTTCGTGGGATGCCGAACCTACTGATGAGCAGTTATATGCCATTATGCAAGAAGTTGGCAATGAAGTTTGTCGCGAGAAAAAAGAATTACAGAAAACGGTATTAGAAAATATCAAACAAGCAACCGAGCAAGCTCACGAAAGAAATACGCAAACAACCTTTCAAGTTTCTGAAGCAGATAAACTAATAGCAAAATTGACTGCTAATTTTATGGAAACAGCTAAGGTTGAATTCTCTAAAATTCAAGAGGGGAAGAAACGTGAGAGAGTTGTTATCGGTTATAATAAAACGAAACCTACTACGATAGGGAAACCATCAGTTAGAGTAGTCAAAGAGAAAAAAACAAAAGAAATGCAATTAGTTTGATTATGCAAAAAGAAAGACCACGATTGCTGATAATCGCCGGACCTAATGGCTCGGGGAAAACCTCTGTTACAAATGTAATACTGAAAAATAAATGGGCGGAGGACTGTGTGTATATTAATCCCGACAATATAGCTCGCGATATGTTTGGCGATTGGAATGATAAAAAAACTGTACTTAAAGCAGCAAAATATGCTACTAATATGCGAGAAACCTGTATTGCCAATGGTCAAAGTCTTATTTTTGAAACAGTTTTATCGGCAGATGATAAAATTTCATTTATCGAAAAAGCAAAAGCAAAAGGTTATTTTATTCGGTTGTTTTTTATAGGAACAAATAATCCTAAAATAAATGCAGAACGTGTTGCAAACCGAGTAATGAGAGGCGGACACGATGTGCCAATGCAAAAAATTACAAGTAGATATTATAAATCTATTGCGAATTGTTCGGTACTTGTTCCTGTTGTTGATAGGCTGTATGTTTGTGATAATTCTGTCGAATATGCACCGCCGAAATTATTATTTAGAACCTCAAATGGTATATTGACAAAACAATATACCAATATAAATGCTTGGGCAAGAAGAATTTTTGAAACAACTTTAAAAGGTCACATCACATTTAATTTATAATTAATTCGTATTTTTGCTATAAAATATTTTCCCCTACAAATTATGAGCGACGAAATAGAATTGCAAACAGAAGAATTACCGGAAGAACAGCCCGAAACCGGTGCTCGACATATTACCTACCTTTCGGGACATTACGAAAATTGGTTTTTGGATTATGCGTCTTATGTAATTTTGGAACGCGCTGTTCCTTACGTGAACGACGGTTTAAAACCGGTGCAACGCCGTATTTTACATTCTATGAAACGTATGGACGACGGACGTTACAACAAAGTTGCCAATATTATAGGACACACCATGCAATTCCACCCTCACGGCGATGCCTCTATTGGCGATGCTTTGGTGGGTTTGGGGCAAAAGGATTTGCTTATAGATATGCAGGGAAACTGGGGGAATATTTATACCGGCGACCGTGCGGCGGCTTCGCGTTATATTGAGGCTCGTTTGTCGAAATTTGCGCTCGAAGTAGTGTTCAATCCCAAAGTTACGGTGTGGAAAGCCTCGTATGACGGTAGAAATAAAGAGCCGATTACGCTGCCGGTAAAATTCCCATTGCTTTTGGCGCAAGGCGTGGAAGGTATTGCCGTAGGTATGGCAAGTAAAATTATGCCCCACAATTTTGTGGAACTTTTAGAGGCAAGCATCAAATATTTGAAAGGCGAGTCATTTGAACTTTTTCCCGATTTCCCAACGGGCGGTATGATTGACGTGAGTAAATACAACGACGGTTTGCGTGGCGGCTCTATAAAAGTGCGTGCCAAAATCACAAAAATCGACAACAAAACGCTTGCAATTACCGATGTGCCGTTTAGCCGCACCACTTCGCAAATTATTGATAGCATACTCAAAGCCAACGACAAAGGCACTATAAAAGTCAAGAAGGTGGACGACAACACGGCTGCCAATGTAGAAATTCTTGTGCATTTGCCGGCAGGCGTATCGCCCGACGAAACTATTGATGCGCTCTATGTGTTTACCGATTGTGAAATTTCAATTTCGCCCAATGCGAGCGTGATTTTAGACAAACACCCGCAATTTATTGGCGTAAGCGAAATTTTGCGCATTTCTGCCGATAATACTCGTGATTTGTTGCGCCAAGAATTGGAAATTCGTATGCACGAATTGAAAGAGGATTGGATTAAAACATCGTTGGAAAAGATTTTTATTGAAAAAGAGGTGTACGAATTAATCAAACCCTGTAAAACCGAAGAGGAAATTTTAACCACTATCGACAAGGGTTTGGCACCATACGTCAAGAAATTTTGGCGAGCCGTTACCCGCGAAGACTGCGTGATGCTCTCGAATATTCCTATCAAACGCATTTCAAAATTCAGTTCGTTCAAAGCCGATGAGCATATAAAAGACATTGATTTTGAAATGGAAGAGGTAAAAAACCACCTCGAACATATTGTAGATTACACGATTAACTATTTTGCGCAAATTCTCAAAAAATACGGCGCAGGACGGGAACGCAAAACCGAAATTCGCAATTTTGAGCAAATCGAAGCTACGCAAGTTGTGATTGCAAACACTAAATTGTATGCAAATTATGCTGACGGTTTTGTGGGAACAGGCTTGAAAAAAGACGAATTTGTGTGCGATTGTTCCGATATTGACGACATTATCGTATTTATGCAAGACGGCAGTTACCGAATATCGAAAGTGTCGGAAAAGGCATTTTTCGGTAAAAACATTATTCATATTGGCGTGTTCCGTAAAAATGATGAGCGCACTATTTACAATGCCGCCTACCGCGACGGAAAAACCGGCATTGTGTATATGAAACGTTTCAACGTTACGGGCATTACCCGCGATAAAGAATACAATGTTACGAAAGGCGAGAAAAATTCTAAGATACTGTATTTCAGTGCAAATCCGAACGGCGAGGCGGAAATTATCAAAGTATATTTGCGTCCGAATGTGCGCTTGCGCAAAAATGTGTTTGAGGTTGATTTTAGCACCCAAGCAATCAAAGGACGCAGTTCGTTAGGAAATATTTTGACCAAACACCCAACGCTCAAAATCCTAAAAATCGAAGAAGGCGTTTCAACTCTTGGCGGACGTAAAATCTATTACAATCCCGAAACCAAACGCCTAAACGACGGCGGTTACGGTGATTTCTTGGGAGAATTTAAAGGTTCCGACAAAATTTTAGTCATTACCACCGACGGAAAATACACGCTCACAACCTTTGATTTGAGCAATCACTACGAAATAAACATTCACACAATAGAAAAATTCGACGATTCAAAAATTTGGACAGCCGTATTTTTCGATGCCGAACAAGATAATTACTACATAAAACGCTTTGAAATCGAAGAAACATCGAAATACCTGAGCTTTATAGGCGACCACGAACAATCGAAACTCATTCTTTTGAACGACGATTTATACCCGCAATTGCAGGTTAATTTCAGCGGCAAACACGCCGCTCGCGAACCGGAATTGATTGATGTTGACGAATTTATAGGTGTAAAAGGCGTAAAAGCTCGTGGCAAACGTGTTTCTACTTTTACCATTGGCACTATGATTTTTGGCGAGCCATTGGACAAAACACCTGAAATAGACTCAAATGATGAGGAAATCGAGGAAGAAGATACTTCGACAGGTTCGACAAGTTCACTGACCGCAGGTTCAGCAACCGAAAAATCGGCAGACCCTGCGCAGTGGGAAAATGCTAATCAGGGAAGCCTTTTTTAGTGAATAGTAATGAATTGCAAATAAAAATATATCACAAAGATTGTTTATTTGTATTTTTTTGCGTATATTTGCTAAGTAAAAGCGAGATAATTACGTAAAAAAGTGTTGTTATGAAAGGTTCAATTGTTAAATGCTGTGCCGAAATGGTAAACGATTATTATGGCGGGCAAACATGGAAAGAGATATTGCAACAGTCGGGGCAGAAACCCAACATGTTGATTAGACCAATATCGGACATTGACGACCAGATAGTTTTCAAGATTTTTGGAAATATATGTACAGTGCTCAATCTTTCAAAACAGCAACTCTACGATATGTTTGGCGATTATTGGGTAAGAATATATGCACCCAAAATCAGCCGCATATATTACATACAGAATAAAACTGCAAAGGAATTTATTATGGGAATGGATAAAGTTCATGAACATGTAACAAGTATGATACCCAATGCACACCCGCCCAAGTTTAAAGTTGAAGAAGTTGATGAAAATACCATTATTGTGAACTATATATCGAAGAGAAACTTGATAGATTTGTATATGGGGCTGGTTAAGGGCGTTGGTAATTATTTCAAAACGCCCATAGGAATAAAAAAACTGTCGGAAGATAGGGTTGAGTTGACGTTTGGGTAAAACAACTTTTCCAAAGTTCTAAACTTTGGAAAAGTTTCAGAGGGGTATAACCTTATAAAGCACATCGCCCCTACGAATTTTCACAGGCACTTGCATCGAAAAACTTTCTCCTTTTACGGTTTTTTCCACTTTTTGTAAGTTTACTCGAATTTCGTCAACGGTGTGTTCCACTACGCCGGTTGTTGTGCCGGTTATAAGAATTTCGTCGCCAACGCACAATTCGTCTGATTGCATTAGAAATTCGGCAACGTTAAGGTTTGAGAAAAAATTTGTGCATTTTCCCACGCGCATTTTTCGGGTTGTTGCCTCGCTGCCGTAGTTTTTACTCCATTCGCCAAGGCGTTGCCCTAAATAGTAGCCGTTCCAAAATCCACGATTGAACACTTTTGCGAGACGGGCTTTCCAATCGGCAATTTTTTCTTCGGTGTAGGTATTTTCGGAAATTGCCTTAACCGCTTCGTGGTAACACTGGGTAACGGTTTTTACATATTCGGCACTGCGGGCACGTCCTTCTATTTTCAAAACTTCAACACCGGCATCGAGCATTTCGTCCAAAAATCCAATAGTACACAAATCTTTGGGCGACATGATATATTCATTGTCGATTTCAAGTTCGTTGCCGCTTTCTTTTTCGGTTACAATGTAACCTTTGCGGCACGTTTGCAAGCACGCGCCTTTGTTGGCAGAATAATTTTGCTCATGCAAACTCAAATAACATTTCCCCGAAACACTCATACACAATGCACCGTGTACAAACATTTCTATGCGTACCAATTCGCCCGAAGGTCCGCACACATTGTATTCTTTGATTGCCTCTGCTATTTTTTTTACTTGCGGTAAAGTCATTTCACGAGCCAAAACAACTACATCGGCAAATTGCGCATAAAATTTTACCGCTTCAAAATTTGTAATATTCAATTGTGTTGAAATATGCACCTCAACGCCGTATTCGCGAGCGCACAAAATAGCGGCTATATCGCTGGCAATCACTGCACTAATGTTGTGTTTCTTTGCCGTTTGCATTATCGTGTGCAACGTTTCCATATCGCTATCGAAAATAATGGTATTGACGGTAAGATACGATTTTACACCGTGTTCGTTGCAAATTTGTACAATATTGGCAAGGTCTTCGGTAGTAAAATTATTGGCAGAACGCGCACGCATATTGAGTTGTTCAATGCCAAAATACACCGAACCGGCACCGGCTTGTATTGCTGCCATAAGCGATTCATACGAACCTACCGGCGACATTATTTCTATGTTCATAATTCCTCGTCTCCTTGTTTCCTAATCCCTCGTCCCCTAAATAGCTTTTACTTTCAGTTTCATTCCAATACTCAGTTTGCTCGATTCGCTCAAATTATTCAAATTGCGCAAACTGTCGACGGTTACGTTATCGTATTTTTTTGAAATTGAATACAAGGTTTCGCCGGCGGCAACGGTGTGATACAGATAGCTTTTGCCGTTGCTTTCCTGTTTGATTGTTGTTTGATTGTTGGCTGTTGGCACGGCTGCTTTGGTTGTTGTTTGATTATTTGCCGGTGGCGCAGCTGCTTTTGGCGTTGAGGTTTGCGCCACAGCCACAGTATTTTTTTGTGCCGCAGTGGGGCGGGTTAAATTTTGTTTTTGCGACAAACTCATGTTCGTTATTTTGGAATAATAATCTTTGTATTCGGCAGGAACTTGTAGCGATAATTTTTGATTGACACTTAAACTGGTGGTTTTCAATTTATTCCATGTTTTTATATCGGGTACCGACACATTGTACCATTTGGCAATCAAGCCCAAATTATCGCCTTTTTTTACATAATAATATACGGTGGTTTTTCCGCCCGAAGTGGTTCCCACAGTTGCCATCGCCGGAGCATTTGCAGGCGATTGCACAAGGCGATAGTCGTTAAAAAGAATACTATCATTGTAAGCAAAAATAGAATCTTGGAACTGCAAAAATGGCGATACATATTCCATGGGCAAATAGAGTGCGTGAACTTTATCGGTGTGTGGAAATACGCCCGTGCGGCAGTGCGGATTAATATCTTGCAACAATTGCAATGGCATATTAAGCACTTCGCTTATTTGTTGTAAATGAATACGTTGTGTGATATGAATAGTATCTACACTTGGTGGAAATTGAATTTCACGTGCCCATAAATTGTGGTCGGCGTGGTGTTCAAAAACGTAGTAGGCAGCGATATATGCCGGTACGTAGCCGCGGGTTTCTTTGGGTAAATGGTTGTAAATATCCCAAAAATTGTTTTTTCCGCCGGCACGTGTTATTGCTTTGCGCACATTGCCCGGACCGCAATTGTAGGCGGCTATGGCAAGTATCCAGTCATCGAACATTCTATACAACACGCCCAAATATTGCGCCGCGGCAACGGTCGATTTCATTGGGTCGCGCCGGTCGTCGATAAATGAATTGATTTCAAGGTTATAAATTTTTCCGGTGGCAGGCATAAACTGCCACAATCCGGCAGCACCCATTGGCGAAGTAGCTCGCGGATTGAGCGCCGATTCTATAACTGCCAAATATTTCAATTCCTGCGGCACGTTGTATCGTTCAAAAACTTCTTCAAATATGGGAAAATAAAATTCGGCAAGCCCCATCATAATTTCCACTTGGTTGCGGCGTTTGAAGGCATACACATTAATATAAGCCTGCACTTGGTCGTTGTACGAAAGCGGCACAACGGTGGGAATTTTCGCTATGCGAGTTTTATATACTTCGGGGCTAAATTCAGGCACTTTTGTCGTTGCCATTTCGCCCAACGGACGATTGGCATATTTCCAATACTGCGATTGATTGACGTAATACAAATTTACCAAATTATCTAAATTTGTGTTGAAATTGGTAAAAAGCACAGTGTCGGAATTGTCGGGTTGCAAAATTTGTGCAGGCGTGTTTTGTGCAAATGCAGTAGTAATTGCTATGCTCAACACCAAAACGGTAGTCTGTAAAATTTTCATTATTTCAAATAATTTTTTGTTTCGGCAAAGATATGAAAAAATTGTGGAATAGACATTAGAAAAAAGAGGCTGTCCTAAAAGTCAAATGATTTTTCCAATTGCTTACAATTTGTAAGCGACAGCGCAAAAGGTGCAGAGCACCGAAAATATTTGTAGGA
>WQTX01000089.1 GCA_009786075.1 Bacteroidota bacterium
TCGTATTGCTTTTTTTCTGTAAATGTACTAAATATCAGTGAATTATACAAATGTTTTTGATTGTTTTTTGGTTCGTTTAGTTGCGCAACAAGCACTTTTTTCAAGATTTTTAAGATTAACAAGATAAGAAAAAATCTTGGTTCAGACAATAAACTCCAAATAATTATTTTTATTCACTATCATATAATTCGATTGAGGGTAATTTTCGGCAAAAGCAATGGGGACATTCGGCGTTTTGTCGCCCCATTTTATTTCAAATGCGGCAATATTGTCGCCTGTAATTTCTACTAAATCAATTTCTTGCTGGTCGTAGGTTCGCCAAAAATAAAAATCTTTATTCGAGTTTTCGTTCAAATTTTTCTTTTTCCGTTCGCTAATTAAATAATTTTCCCACAACGCCCCCACATCTTGCCTCACAGACAATGAATTATATGCACCAATCAACGCATTGCGAATTCCGTTGTCGTAAAAATACCATTTGCCGGCTTTGCTCACTTCTTTTCGCAAATTGCGGCTAAATGCGCCAAGCCTATATATTACAAACGTTTTTGAAAGCAAATCAAGATATTTTTCTACCGTATTTTTACTCATTCCTATTCGTTTGCCAAGTTCGTCGTACGACACTTCGTTGCCCACCTGCCACGCTATCAGTTGCAAAAGTTCTTTCATTTTCGAGGCATTTTTTATGCCGTCAACCATCAAAATATCTTTCAGCAAATAGGCATCAACAATATTTTTGAGATATTCTTTCCGTTCGTCGTTCGTGTTCATAAGCACCACATCGGGGTAGGAGCCGTAAATAAGGCGGTTTTCAAGATTTTGCCGTGTTTGCAACGCATTCTCAATTTGCGAAATTTCGTGTTGCGAAAATGCCGTAAGATGAAACACCGAACTGCGCCCCACAAGCGGTTCACCCGATTTATTGAACAAATCGAACGACGACGAACCGCTCACAATAATCGTAATCCCCTCAATTTCATCAACCATCAATTTGAGTTTTGCGCCAATATCGGGAATGTTTTGCGCCTCGTCGATTGCCAACAATTCAATGCCGTTGAGCAAATTGCGGTAATTACTGACGCTTCTATTTTCAAGTAATGCCAGCGTGTCGTAATCTTCGCCATTGAGTACGAGAGTTTTTCCGCCACGTTTACTTATAATTTGCTGCATCAATATGGTTTTTCCCACCCTTCGTGCACCGAAAATCATTACAACTTTATTGGGTTTCAAGCTGTTTTCAATTTTTTGCAATAAATCTCTTTGTATGTCTTTCATAGCTTTTTTCTTATTTTCGCTTTTGCAAAAATATAAAAATTGTCAATTGATTGACAATTTTTACGTAAATTTTGTCAATTGGTTGACGATTTTTATAAAATCATTCCACAAGCACACAACGCACCGACGCGCCAACTCTGCGGTAGAGATTGCTCATGCCTGCGTTGAGTCCGTAAAATTCTATGCTGTGTGCGTCTTTCCTGTACCAATCAGAAGGTGTGCTGCTCCAATAACAACCATTCACATCGGCATCGTTGAGCCTGCCGGAACGAGGCGCGCGCCAGCCCACTGTCGGAAGAAACAGTGTGTAGCCTGTGGCTTTATCGGTAAATGTACGTCCGCCTATGCCGTTTTGGGTAGTCCATTCATTTGTTACTTCTTGAAAATAAAACAGGCGTTGCTGTTCCCACCGTGTGGGCACTCGCCAACCCTGCGGGCAAGGGTCGTTTTCTTTTTCCCATGTTGCTCCTTTTGGTTTTGTTTTGTTCCAATTTTTTATCTTTGGGGGTCTTATGGAAATCCTATTTCGACTGCCTTCGTTCAACATTTCGACTCCGCTCAATGACCAAATATTTTTAGAAAAATCCGCTTCATCAGTAACATTCCACGCTTTTTTTCTGTTCCATTGGTAAAACATTCCCGCGCTTTCGGGCGTGGCGGCAAACGTTCCGGGGGCACCAACGTTGCGCGTTGCCCACGTTACACCGTTGATTACTACGCCCACGTCGGTGGTATCGGTGTTTTGCACTTGGGCTGCGAGTACACAGCGCACTGAATGACCCCAATGGCGATAAAAGAATTGTATGTCAAAGCCGGAGCTACCATTTTTGAAACTCACGAGGTATGATTGCGCATTATCTGCCGGGGTCGTACTACTCCAATAGTAGCCGTTAGTGTTTTCAAACCGCCTGTCCGCCGCCGGAAAGAACAGTGAATTGCCTGTGGCTTTTTCGGTAAATATATATCCGTTTACACCATTTTTGGTAATCCATTCGGAGTTTATTGTCTGTACTTTATTAAGGGTTAGCAATTCACTAAATGTCGGCACTCGCCACCCTTTGGGGCAAGGGTCGTTTGCGCGTTCCCACGTAGTGCCTCGTGGAGTGGTATTGTCCATATTATCGGTAGCGTTCCACGCCGTTTTCCTGTTCCATTGATAGTACATTCCCGCGCTTTCGGGCGTGGCGGCAAAAGTTCCGGTGGCACCAACGTTGCGTGTTGCCCATGTTATGCCGTTAATTACTACGCCCACGTCGGTGGTGTCGGCTTGTGATTTTGGGGTGTTTTTGTAATCTTCCACAAAAAACCGCCCTTTTACGCAGCGCACCGAAAATCCAAAGCTGAGATAGCTGGCATACACGCCTGCTTTGCGTTTGTTGAAAAGCACATCGTATGCGTTCGCCTCGTCCGTTTCGTAAAGCGTACTGCTCCAATAGCTACCTTCCGTGCCGGTATAGTCGAGCGCGCCGGTAATGTAGCTGCGGTAGCCCACTGCCGGAAGAAACAGTGAATTACCGGTGGCTTTATCGGTAAATATACGTCCGGTTACGCCGTTTTGGGTAGTCCACTCGTGGCGTACTTTTGTTTCGTCGAATAATGAGTACATTTCCTCTTTTGCCGGAAATATTTCGCTTTCCGTTGGCACTCGCCAACCCACGGGGCAAGGGTCGTTTTCTTTTTCCCACACAGTAGCTTTGGAATTAGTATTGTCCCAATTTTTTACTTCTTTATCGGTAACGTTCCACGCCGTTTTCCTGTTCCATTGATACAACATTCCTGCACTTTCGGGCGTTTTGGCAAACGTTCCGGGAGTTTCTACGCTGCGCGTTGCCCACGTTACGCCGTTGATTTCTACGCCTATGTCGGTGGTATCGGTGTTTTGAAATTGGGTTATGAGTACGCACCGCACCGAATAGCCGCCTCCGCGCCAGAAGAAGTAGGTGTCGCCTGCGTTGCTCTCGCTGAAATTCAAGCCGTATGTGCCATGTACTGCCGTTTTGTGGGGCGTACTGCTCCAATAGTAGCTGTGCGCGCCTGTACCGCCGAGAGCGCCGGTGTTATCGTTGCGGCTACCTACCGCAGGGAAAAACAGAGAGTTGCCTGTGGCTTTATCGGTAAATGTACGTCCGTTTACACCGTTTTGGGTAGTCCATTGCTGTGTTACATGTTCAATATCCGATGCTAATGTTTGTAATTCTTTTTGAGTTGGCACTCGCCAACCGTCGGGGCAAGGGTCGTTTTGCTTTTTCCACGATGAACCTACAATATTTGTTGTGTCCCAATCTATTGTGGTACTATCGGTTGCACTCCACGCAATTTTCCTGTTCCACTGGTACAATTTTCCCGCACTTTCGGGCGTGGCGGCAAAAATTCCGAAAGTATCTATATTGCGCGTCGCCCACGTTATGCCGTTAATTTCTACGCCCGGGTCGGTGGTATCGGCTTGTGTTTTTAGTGTATTGTCTTTTCTATTTTGAATTTCAATTTCTTTAAAAATTCTGCGGCTTTCAATTTCTTTCTGAATTTTAAGATTTTCAAGACTATCGCGAGTTTTGGTTTTTTGCAAATTTCTGTTCTCTTGTAAAACTTTATAATCCTGTAAAACTTTGTTCTCCTGTTCGGAAAGCTGTTCTTTTACACAACGCACCGAAAAACCGCTACGGAGATTGTTAGATACCACGCTCGGTGCAACACGGCAGATGTTCGCGTTGTGTGCTTTTGCCTCGTAACTTTCGTCGAGCGTACAGCTCCAATAGAAACCCCACGAACCTGCACTACCGCCGAGTTTACCGTTATGGCGGCTGCCCACTACCGGAATAAATAAAGAATCGCCAATAGTTTTATCGACAAACCAACTGCCGGCAACATCGTTTAGGGAAGTCCATTTCTGTGCCACTTCCGGGAGGTATAATAATCTGTTCAGTTCCCATCTTGTCGGCACTCGCCAGCCCGTGGGGCAAGGGTCGTTTGCTCGTTCCCACGTAGTGCCTTCGGGGTTGGTATCGTCCCAACCTGTTACAATACTATCGGTAGCATTCCAGCCTATTTTCCTGTTCCACTGGTAAAACATTCCCGCACTTTCGGGCGTTTTGGCAAAAGTTCCGGGGGCATCTACGTTGCGTGTTGCCCACAGTATGCCGTTGATTATTACGCCTTGGTCGGTGGTGTCGGTGTTTTGGGCTTGAAGAAGCCCCCCAGCCCCCCAAAGGGGGGTAAAGAGGAGAAAAAATAGTATGGTTGTTTTTGTTCGGGGTTTCATAATTTTAGATATTAAGATATTCGATTGATATTCAATAGATATTTGTTGTTTTTGTAGGGGCGAAATATTTTTCGTCCTGTTTTTCAATTTTGTTATTAGGGCGAAAAATATCTCGCCCCTACGCTGTGAAAATTCGTCAATCAATTGACAAAATTAACGTAAAAATTGTCAATTGATTGACAATTTTTATGTAAAATCACAATTCAGACAAACTTTTTCGCATTTTCAATATCATACTGTATAGTTCGTTGCAATTCCCCAAGCGAAGCAAATTTCTGTTGTCCTCGTAAGCGTTTTTCAAAGTGCACACGTAAATTTTTACCGTAAATATCAGTATTGAAATCCAAAATATGTACTTCGATAGTTTGCGCAAGTCCGGCGGCAATTGTGGGATTGGTGCCAATGTTTACCACAGCGTTGCAGTGTTGATTAGCAATTTCTACACGAGCGGCATATACGCCAATAGCCGGAATAATTTTCAATGTATTTTCGATAGCAATATTTGCCGTAGGAAAACCAATTGTACGCCCAATTTGCTTGCCTTGCACCACTGTTCCCGAAAGCGAATAGGGGTAGGTTAAAAATTCACGGGCTTGTTCCACATTGCCCTCGTACAGGGCTTTGCGTATTTTTGTAGAACTCACGTGCATTTCATACAAATCAAAAGCCGGAATTTCTTCGACTGCAAAATTATATTTTACACCCATTTTTTGCATAAGTGCAAAATTTCCGGAAGCATTTTTACCGTAATTATGGTCGTAACCAATAACAACCGTGTGCGCTTGTGCGCCTTTGTAAAGAATGGTTTCAATATATTCTTCGCCGCTCAGTTGTGAAAATTCCTGCGTGAATGGCACTATTATACAATGGTCTAAACCTGTTTTGGCGAGAAGCCCAAGTTTTTCGTCCATAGTGGTTAGAATACCGAAATTCGGATTTGTGCGAAACAACATTTGCGGGTGCGGGTCAAATGTTATGAGTACCGATTCGCCGTTATGTAATTTTTTCAAGTGTTGCAACTGCGCAAGAATACTGCGATGTCCGGCATGCACACCGTCGAACATTCCAATAGTTACAATTGGATTGTGAGCGTGAAAGGTGTCGAAATTATGGTGTATTTTCATGTGCATTTTTTTCTGTATTTTCTGTCATTCCTGCCTGCGCAGGAATGACGACGGAGAACGAACAAAAAAAGTTACCGAACAATTCCGATAACTTCTCTTTGGGTGGGAGACCGGGTTCGAACCGGCGACCCCTAGAACCACAACCTAGTGCTCTAACCAACTGAGCTACAACCACCATGTAATTTTTAGTTTGCAAAGATACATATTTTTGTATATTATGCAAAACATTTTATGCGTTTTTTATCGGTCAAAGAAAATATTTTTTTTGCTTACGCTCAGCGCTACACCGTAAATTATTTTTACCGAAGAAGGAAAAATATTCATACGTAAAACCGCCTGCCCAGCCGAATACAATATGCGGTTGTCAATGCGATTGTCCATAGCCACGCTTACTGCCGAGCCAAGTGCTATGCCCAAATCACCCGGGTTGAATACACAGGGAATATGCGGGTGTTGTCGTTTTGCCTCGCAATTTTCAAATCCGCACATACCGCAGAATTTCAAGCCAATTGGCTCTAAATCTGTACCCAAAAGTACCAACGCATCGGCATTTTCAAGGTTTTGCGCATCTCGCTCAAAACCTGGCAGTGAAAATTCTTGCGCCAATGAACGCATTTTTTCAATCACGGCTTGTTTATCGTTGTCTAAAACTATGCAACTGTGTAAGTGCGAAATTCCTTTTGCTTTGGGTGCTGTAATTGCAGCTGCTACCATTGATTGTGCTACATTGAGCACTGTTTGGCGTATAATTGTTTGTTCGTTGAGTGTTGTCATAATGGGTAAATTTAAAATTTATAATCCTAATTCTTTGAAAATCTTGTACATTTCTGCTTTGCCGGTTTCTATGTTTTCAAAATCAAATTCGCCTAATTTTTTAGAGTTAGAAATTGCTATTTGCAAATTTGGTTTTAATCTTTTGTAAATATCTGATTTTACAAAATAGTTTTCTGTTTTTACGTAATTATCAAGGTGTTTTTGCAAATCGGGAAGTAATATTTTGTAATTTTCATAGAAACGAGTTGTATGGCAAAAATGCAATAACACCCAAAATTCAAAACACGGATTATTGACAATAATTTCAACATTAGAACATCGTTTTGCTTTCCGATACAATTCTTTAAATTTGGTTAGTTTACTTGTTTGACCTGATTTCCTTTCTTTTGTCTCTTTGTAAATCATATCAAAATCAACAATCCAAAAAACTTTTTCACTGTCTTCAGCAAGCTCAATTACTTTTTTGTATTGTCCCTCCAAAGTATTCGATTTATACATATCGGGCGACAAACGAATTTTCTGTGATTTTTCGTTGTCTTTCAGCATTTGCAAATACCAATATTCACACTCACCATCAACGACAAATGAGAATACCGATTTTTTCTGCGGCACTATTTTTCTCTTACTTCTATTCATTGTCAATATTGATATAATAACTTCCTAAATTTGGTGTTCCTCCTAATTTCCCAATCTTATAAGCATTAAAGATATTTGTTGTATTGCGAATTACCGACGAGCCAAAATCGGCAAGCGAATACAACTCTGTTGCACAATTTTCATTATCTTTATCGGTAATCCAAATGGCATCGGGACGGAAAATATCTTTATCGTTCAAAATTTCACGATTGTGTGTAGTTGCAATAATTTGCGATTTTTTGGAATTAATCAAAAATGATAACAAAAAATGTTGAAATAAATCGGGGTGTAAGGAAGATTCTAATTCATCAATGGATAACAAAATGGACTTACCGATTAATTTACTTAAAAGGCAAGCAAAAACATAATATCGCTGGGTTCCCAAAGATTCCAATTCAAAATCCAAGAAATAATTTTTACCATTTATGGTATGTTCAAAAATTATTGTAGGAATACCTGTTTGTTGAATTTCTTTTCTTAACTGATTCTCTATTTCGATAGAGATTTCTGATTTTCTAAATTCGTCCAAATATTCTTTTGGAAGATTTAATGATTTGATTAAACCCCAAATATCATTTTCTTCTTTTACTTCAAAATTTGAAATATTAAAATCGGCTTTTTTTAAAATATCAATAATTAATTTTTTTTCTGTTTTTGCATTGTCAAATCCATAATCAATAAGTTCTTTAAGTGGAATATTAGGCATTATTAATTCATACAAATAGTTTTTAAACCAATCTGTTACATCTTTCAATTCCTTTAAAGCAACGTTTATTTTCAAAAATCCCCCCAAGACCGTATTATTCCAAAGTGTTATATTTTCAAATTGGCGTTCAGTAACTTTATCAATTTTAATTTTATTGCCAAATTTTATTTTTGTTGCTTCATTTTGTAAATCTGTTATTCGACTGAAAATATTAGATTTTTTTGGATTATATGCGAATAATTCTTCCCGAACAACAGCATTGGTATTTAATTCTACTTCATAACAATATCGCACATCATTTTGAATAAATTCAATTTCAAAAATTGTATTCTGGTAAGGAGTGTTATCGTCAAACTTAAATGGTTCGAAAATAAGAAATTCCAACTTATTCATCGCAGGATTCAAAACAAGCGTCCGCAAAAAATCCAACGCTTTTAAAATCGTAGTCTTCCCCGAAGCATTTGCCCCATAAATCAACCCTATTTTGAGCAAACGCAAGCCATTCGTGTTAATCACATAATAATCTTCCAAATGTTTGGATTTATCGGCTTCAAAAGAAAGTGTTTGTTTGTCTTTTATTGAGCCGAAATTCTGAATGCTGAAATTTATTAACATAATCCTATTGAATTTGTAAATGATTTACAAATATATACATATATAATATAAAAATCAAGAATTCATACTGTTATTTTGCAAATTATTTACAAATTTTGAGCATTGTTATATTTGAAAATTAACTCCGTAGAGGATTTTCTACCGTTCAAAATTACACAAATGTGTTAATTTTCAAGGAATTTCTCAAATTTTCAATTGGTAAAATTTTCAGAAAAAAATCGTGTTTTTGACGAACAAACTTTTCCAAAGTTTAGAACTTTGGAAAAGTTGATTGATAAATAACAAAAAACCTCACATCGGTTTTGTTTCAAATCTCCACCGTTTCCGACCAAATTTCCTCTCCCCAAAAAAGCGATGCTATTGCATTGAAATGCTCGCTATTTTCAGTAGTGAAAAATTGTATTTTGGCATTTTTTTCGCATTGTTGTTCTATTTCGGGGTGCTTTTGTAAATAATTACAAAGACTTTCGGCTACAATTCCCCCTTGATTGACAATGCGAATATGTGCCGGTGTATGTTTGCGTATTTTTTCAAATAACAAAGGGTAATGGGTGCAAGCGAGTAAAATAGTATCTATTTCAGAATTTTTGCGCAACAAAGCATCAACTTCTTGTTTCACAAAAAAATCGGCACCATCGCTTTGAGCCTCGCCATTTTCTACCAACGGCACCCATAGCGGGCAGGCGTGGGAAAAAACATTGACAGACGGGAAGAGTTTTTTGATTTCAATTTCGTAGGATTTCGACGAAACCGTGCCGCCGGTGGCAAATATTCCTAAGGAATTGGTGTTGGTCAACTGTCCGGCAATTTCGGTGCAGGGACGTATGATACCCAATACTCGTTTATCGGCACCAAATTTTGGCAAATCGTTTTGCTGAATTGTACGCAATGCCTTTGCCGAAGCGGTGTTGCACGCCACAATTACTAAATTGCAATCCAACGAAAAGAGTTTTTCAACGGCTTGCAGTGTGTATTTATAAATAGTGTCGAATGAACGAGTGCCATACGGCGCACGAGCATTGTCGCCCAAATAAATGTAGGAATATTCAGGCATACGACTCTTGATTTCTTTTAAAATGGTCAAACCACCAAAACCTGAATCAAAAATGCCAATTTTCATTTTATTAGTGGTTAACGGTTAGTGATTAGTGGTTAATAAACTAATAACTAACCACTAACCACTAACCACTAATTAATTCCAAGTTCTTTCTTTACCAACGACATTACATCGGTACTGCTTTTTGTTGAGAAAAACAATACTTGCGAACCTTTGCTTACATCGAATATGTAAATAAAACCTTCTCGTTCGCCAACTTTTTTGATTGCAGCTTCGGCTTTATCTAAAATTGGGCTTAATAAATCTTCACGGCGTTGGGTTAATTGTTGTTCGGCGTTCATTTGATACGCTTGAATTTTTTGTTGTGTTTCTTGCAAATCTTGTTCTAGCATTTGTCGCGCAGTTACACTCAATTTTTCGTAATCTTTTTGCGCCTGAGCAACTTTTTTGTTAAATTCAACCGACATTTCTTCGATTAAATTTTTTACTTCATTGTACTCTTTTTGTAAATCGGCAAGTGCTTTTTCTTTCTCGGGCATTGCGTCTATTAATTGTTCAAAATTGATGTGTGCAAATTTTTGAGCGTTTACCATAGTTGGAACTGCAATTAATAACGCAAGGCAAGTGATTTTAATAATGTTTTTCATTTTTTTAGTTTGTAAGTTAATAAGTTAGAAAGTTAATAAGTTATTTTTTGCAAATATAGAATTTTATTTGATTAATTGGCATATTGACGAATTGGCATATTATTTAATATACCCCATTCGTTTAAGTATAGCATCGCTAACATCTAATTTTGGGTCGGAATAAATAATTTTGCCGGTAGCCACATCGAATATAAAGTTGTAATTTTGCGCCTGAGCGGTTTCTTTCACAGCATTATACAATTCATCTTGTATGGGTTTTATCAGTTCCTGTTCACGTTTAAAACGGTCGCCTTCGGGTCCAAAACGTTTGCGTTGCAATTCCCGTATTTCTTTTTCTTTGGTGGCAATATCTTGCTCACGTTTTACACGCATATCGTTCGACAGCAACATTTTATCGACTTGAAATTGATTATTCATAGCTTTGAGCGCTGCCATTTGTTCCTCAATTTCGGCTTGCCATTGTTTGGTAAGATTGTCTAACTGTTTTTGCGCCTCTTTGTACGCCGGAATTTTATTCAACATATACTCGCTATCGAGATACATGATTTTTTGCGCATACACTGCTGAGAGTGTGAAGAGCGCAAGGAGTGTGATAAGAATTTTTTTCATAGAATTAAAAGCCCCCCTAAATCCCCCCTCAAGGGGGACTTGGGAACCGTGGTTAATTGTTTATACTGTTTTAATTTTATATATTTTGTTTCTTTTTTAAGCATCTTTTTCATTTATTGCAGGAATTTTATAGGTTTGTGCGGCTCCAAGTCCCCCTTGAGGGGGATTTAGGGGGCTTCTCTTAAAACTGCTGCCCCAGCACAAAACTCGGTTGCCAGCCGCCCACGCCTGATTTTCTATCAACTTTATCGAAACCGTAACCAAAGTCAAATCCAATCAAACCTATCATTGGCAATATGAGGCGAATACCGGCTCCGGCACTGCGCTTTATATCGAATGGGTTGTAGTCCGAAAATTTCATCCACGCATTGGCTGCTTCGGCAAATGCCAACACATAAATAGTTGCTTGAGGTTTCAATGTAAGCGGATAGCGCAATTCAAGAGAGAATTTATTGTACAAATTAGCTCCGGTTTCGCCGAAAGGTGTAATAGCTCCTGCTGTGTAACCACGCATGGGCACAATATCTATACCATAATAGTACATATTCGAAAGTCCGTCGCCGCCCACATCGAAACGCTCAAACGGCGATTGGAAATTTTTGTTATAATACCCCAAAAATCCAAAATCCATACGAGTTTCGAGCACCAAATTTTGGTAAATCGAAGTGTAAATTTTCGATTTGAATGTCCATTTATGATATTCTATCCAACGATAACGGTCAACAGCTGTTATGTCGGGATTGTCGGCATCGGAACGGAACAGTGAGAATGGCGGTGTAAGTTCGAGGCGAACGGCGAACAAAGAGCCTCTGCGCGGGTACAAGGGTTGGTCAATTGAATTACGGCTCAAAGTTGAGGCAACCGTTAAACTTCGAGAGGTAATATTTTTCGGAAAATCTCGTGGCAAACCACCGTATGCTGCACCATCGTAATTTTTTAATGTATACTGTTTGATACTCGCTTCGGTAAACAATGAGAAAAAGTCGTCGGGCACCTTCAAATTTCGTCCCAATCCTACGCTTGCACCCAACGTTGTCCATGAACCATAATTAATACTTGCCCGTTCCAAACCGTTACCTCGAATTGTTGCAAACACGGAATAACTCATAGTATTTGGGCGTTTGCCGCCAAACCACGGTTGCATAAACGATACACCATAATACTGATACCATCTGGGATTGACAGAGGCGCTTATACTCAAACTTTGTCCATCACCCGAAGGAATTGGTCGCCACGCTTCGGGGTTGAACATATTACGTGCCGAAAAGTTATTCAAAATCAACCGTACCGAAGCAATAATATACCTGCCGCTCCAACCGCCCGAAATTTCTATTTGGTCGCTCGATTTTTCGGTAAGCACATATTCTATATCAACTGTTCCGTTTTGCGGATTGGGTTTTGGGTTGATTTCCATGTTTTCGGGGTCGAAATAGCCCAACATTGCCAATTCCCGTTGCGTACGAATAATATCGGCGCGGCTGAATAAATCGCCCGGACGACTGCGAATTTCCCGGTAAATTACGTGGTCGTTGGTTTTGGTGTTGCCCTTCACAATTATTTCATTATTTGTTGCTTGCTGCCCTTCGTAAATTCTAATTTCCAAATTAACCGTATCGTTCACAATATCGCGTTCTACGGCTTCGGCGTTGAAAAACAAATAACCATTATCTAAATAAATAGAACTCACGCCTTCCAAGCCGTACAGTCGTTCCTGCAACGTGGCATCGCGGTAAACATCGCCTTTTTGTATACGCAGCAATTTTTGCAATACTTCGGTGGGATACACTGTATTGCCCAACCACGTAATATCGCCAAAATAATATTTCGGCCCTTCGGAAATAGTTATGCGAATAAGTTTAGTGTTTTCATCGTAATTTTCTATGGTGTCGTGCAAAATTACCACATCACGGAAACCCAATTTACGGTATTTTTCCAACAAACTTTTTTTGTCTTCCTCGAAATCTTTGGGAATATATTTCGAACGTTTGAGTATAAACAACGATTTTCTTTTGGTTTTTTTCATTGCTCGCTGTAATTTTTTGCCCGACAATTCTTTATTGCCATCAAACACAATATCGTGCACTTTTACTCGCTTGCCTCTATCAACATCTATTGTAATATTCGCTTCGTTGAAGCGAGTAGTGTCAACCACTTCGGTAGTTTTTATCTGCACATTGAAATACCCTTTTTCGTAAAAGAAGTTGCGAATTAATTGTTCGGTATCGTTTTTGCGGCTCTCGGTAATTTGCGTATGTTTCTTTAAACTAATACGTTCCGTCAAATCATTTTTCTCGCCTTTTTTCAATCCGGTCAATGTGAGTGAGCCCACACGACTCAATTCTTGCAAATGCAACACCAAATAAATGCTATCGTTTTCGATTTTCGATGCCGAAATTTGCGCATCGGCAAAAAGATTTGTGTTCCATAATCTTTCTAAAGCTGCGGTAATATCGGGTCCGGGAACAGTAATTTTTTGCCCTACACGCAAGCCCGATGCTTTTATAATTGGCGTGGGCTGTAAAGATGTAATACCTTCAACGGCAATGTCGGCAATGGTAAGTTTTTGCGGATTTTGTAATGTAGGGTTGTTTTGCGCAATGCTCGCCAGCGAGCTTATAATCAGTGCGAAAATTATGGCGAATGTTTTTTTCATGTATGTTTTTTTCATTTTTATATTTTCTTCTGGATTGCTTCGTTCCTCGCAATGACGCTCTTTTGTACGTCATTGCGAGGAACGAAGCAATCCAGTTTTTTTATAATGTGATAATTTTATTTTTCAATTCTC
>WQTX01000090.1 GCA_009786075.1 Bacteroidota bacterium
TTCGTTCGCAATGACGCTCTTTTGAGGGTTAGTGCAAATCAACAAAAAAGCGTCATTGCGAGGAACGAAGCAATCCATTTTTTCTAAAATATAACAATAATAATTTTTCATTACTTACGAAGTAATCGATGTAGTCAATTATAATTTAAAGGCGTAGTGCTATGGAACAAAATGAAGTTATTGGCAGACAGGCAGAAAAAGTACTGTTTAACGATATTTTTTCTTCAAATCAATCGGAATTTGTGGCTATTTATGGTAGACGCAGAGTGGGAAAAACCTATCTTGTGCGTGAAACTTTTTCCAAAAAATTTTCATTTGAAATTTCGGGATTGGCAAATGCAGACACCAAAGAACAATTGGTAAACTTCAGTTTGACACTCAAAAAAACAACAGGGGAAGAACTGAAAACGCCAAAAAGTTGGTTAGAAGCATTTTCGCAACTATCTGATTATTTGGAGAAAAGCAAACAAAAACGCAAAATACTATTTTTCGACGAAATGCCTTGGATGGACACTCCCCGTTCGGGATTTCTTACGGCTTTGGAGCATTTTTGGAACGGTTGGGCATCGGCTCGAAAAGATATTGTGCTTATAGTCTGCGGCTCGGCTACTTCGTGGATTATCAATAACTTAATCAACAATCACGGAGGACTGCACAATCGCCTGACACATACGATTAATCTAAAACCTTTTACGCTTTCGGAATGTGACGAATATTTTAAATGGCGAAAAATAGATTTCAGTCGTTACCAAATTGCCGAAATATATATGGCAATGGGTGGTATTCCATTTTATTTAAGCAAAATAGAACGCGGGTTGAGTGTGGCGCAAAATATTGATAATCTGTTTTTTGCAAAAAATCCCAAACTGAAAAATGAGTTTAAAAATTTATATGCCGCATTGTTCCGAAATTCCAACGATTATGTAAAAATCGTTGAGGCTTTAAGTAAAAAAGGCAAAGGGTTGACACGGGAAGAAATATCGCGCCTGACGAAAATTTCTAATGGCGGCGGCTTGACAAAAGTGTTGCAAAATCTTGAATATTGCGATTTTATTCGCACCTATAATTCGCTTGGCAAAAAAACGCGCAACACTCTGTATCAATTAATTGACCCATACACATTGTTTTATTTTCGATTTATTCAAAAAAATGAATTCAATGATGAACACTTTTGGGCAAATTCTATTGACACGCCGTTGCACAACACATGGGCAGGATTTGCGTTTGAAATGCTGGCTTTGCAACACACGGCAGAAATAAAAAAAGCCTTAGGAATTTCGGGCATTCAATCGGCGGTATCGGCGTGGCGAAGCAAAATATCGGAAAAGGCGGCTCAAATAGACCTCGTTATCAGGCGTAAAGACGGAATTATAAATATAGTAGAAATAAAATATTGTAACGAAAAATTTACAATTACCAAAAACTACGAAGAAAATTTACGAAACAAAATTTCTGCTTTCAAAGCTGAAATTCCCGCTCGTAATGCCGTTCATTTGGTACTGCTTACTACCTTTGGTTTGAACAGAAATAAGTACTCGGGAATTGCACAAAAAGAATTGACTTTAAATTGCTTATTCGATTGATAATAAGTTGATTGCAAATTTTATTGTGATTTATAACTCGCTATAAGTGGTTGTTTTTGTATAGATATAGCGAGTTATAATGTAAAAATGCAACACAAAATAGTTGTCTATCAATTTCTTAAATGGCTTTGTAAAAATGTGGAAAAATTGTATTATTGCGTATATTTAATTTGTTTTGCACGCAAGCCGGGCGAGTTGGACAATGAAACTCGAAAATTAACATTATTTTAAAACAAGAAATAGACTAATATGATATATACCGATATGATATATACCGACATATCTGCCCTTAAAAAAAGAATCAATCAGTTGTTCAGTAATAATCTTCCATTTTTCTTTATTGTGAATTACGAACAAACCGAAGCGTATCTTGTCGAAAATCCGTTAAACCAATCCGAGTTTTTTTTTAAGTTCCCAACGGCAGAGCATAAGCCCTTTTCTCTTTCCTCAAAAAAAACCGATTTCAACATAATCCCCAGTAAATTTGAAACCTATAAAAGCAAATTTGACAAATTACAGGAGTTTTTAAAAAAGCAGGAAATATCGCTGGCAAATTTAACGGAACGTACTGAAATTGAGACAAATCTTTCGTTAGAGAATATATTCGCTTTAAGTGAATCGTTATATCAAATTTACATTCCCGATAAGTTTGTATGTTTTTCCCCTGAAAGATTCGTGAAAATTGCCAACGGAATAATTTCCACAAATCCTATGAAAGGGACGATAGATGCAAATATTCCAAATGCAGAAGAAATTATATTGAACGACAAAAAAGAAATAGACGAACATAAAACTACCGTAAATTTTGTGAGTAGGGAGTTAAGTGCGATTTCCAAAAATGTTCATACTGCTCGGTTTAGGTATATAGATACAGTAAAAACAAGCAGAAAAACATTATTGCAAGTCAGTTCCGAGATTGTCGGCGAACTTTCTCCCGACTATACACAGCACATAGGAGATATTATTTTTTCGCTTTTGCCTGCGGGTTCCATTGCAGGAACGCCAAAACAAAGAGCGTTGGAAATATTGTGTGAAATAGAAGGCATAGAAAGAAATTACTATTGCGGAATTGCGGGGTATTTTGACGGCAGAGAATTGGATTCAGCGGTTTTAATCCGTTTTATTGAGCAGGATTTGAATAGCAATAAACTATATTTTAGAAGCGGAGGTGGAATTACGATTGACAGCATTTGCGAAAAAGAATATCAGGAAGTTTTGAATAAAGTGTATTTGCCTTTTCATACAGAAAAACCTGTTTTTGTTGAAACATTAAAGATTGAAAATGGGAAAATCTATAACCTCGAAGTCCACCAGGAGAGAATGCAAAAAACCGCTTTTTGCCACTTCGAAACAGAGCCAAAACTAAACATAGATATCTCTTCGATACCGCCGCATTTGCAGGAGGGAAGAATTAAATGCAGGGTTTTATATTCTGCCGATATTACGGCAACAGAATTTCACGCTTATCGACTTAAAACAATCCGGTCGTTACGGATTGTGGAAGACAACTACATAGAATACAGCCATAAATCTATTGACAGAAATCACTTAAATAGTTTGTTTGAGCAACGAAATGGGGCTGACGATATAATTATCACAAAAAACGGAAAAATAACCGACAGTTCGTCTGCCAATCTGGTATTTGAGTCTTTTGACGGCGAATTATTTACTCCAAAAACATACCTGCTTGAAGGAACAAAACGAAAATTTTTGCTAAAAAACAACATTATCAAAGAAAGAGAGATTATGACAAACGATATATCGTTGTACAAAAAAGTTTATTTAATAAATGCAATGATTGATATTGAAGACAATGTTTCTGTATTTACAGATTTAATTATAAAGTGATTTTTGTTATGTTTTAGAAAAAATAGATTGCTTCGTTCCTCGCAAAGACGCTCTTTTGTTGATTTGTGCTAACCCTCGAAAGAGCGTCATTGCGAACGAAGTGAAGCAATCCAGAAAATATATCATTAAATTTTACTAAATACTTATAACAAACGCAACACAAAATAGTTGCCTGTCAATTTCTTAAATGGTTTTGTAAAAATGTGAAAAAATTGTATTATTGCGTATGTTTAATCGAAACGTTATCTGCAAGCGGTGGATGGACAGAGCAGCGGGACAATGAGGTAGAAAATTGAATGTTAAATAGCTGAAAACAAATAAATAATAATCTATGCAAATAAAATATAACGTTAAAACATTAGTTGTAATAATTTTTTCTTTGTTTTTTTTAGAGTTTTTGTTTGGTCAAAAAATACTTGACCATGAGCAATTTATCGAAAAAATAAAGCATAGCAGTGATAACATTTACAAAGAATGTATTAAAGAATATGATGCCTATTTGGATAAATTTCCCGATGATGTATCTGTATTAATTGAAAAATGCAAATTTATACAGAATGCTCAATATGATGAAGATGAATATTTTAATCCTAATCAAGCAGAGTTTGATAGTTGTTCTGCCGATATAATCAACAGATTTCCTGCCCACCCTGAAGTTCTATTATTTCAAACAACTTTTTTGTGGGGTGATGAAAAGAAAGAAGTTTTTACAAACGCTGAAAAATCAATTAAGGATAATCCTGAAAAATGGAATAATACAAATTTAGCCGCAATGTATGAAACAATGGCTAATTATTATTACTCTGAATCTGATTACAAACAGGCGATTTTTTATATGGATAAAGCCATATCGAATGATGAACAATATAAATATTCTTTAGAATATGTTCGTATTTTATTGGGATTAGAGAAGAAAGATGAAGCATTATCGGTTCTGATTGCAATTCCAGATACCACAAAAGATATATGGCAACTTGTTCAAAAAGCAAACCTGCTTCTTGAATTAAAGGACTATTCGAATGCGTTGAATATCTACAATCAAGTTGAACAGATGGATTCAACTTACATCAACAATGCTGATTTTGCCTCTACTTTAGAAGGAATTGGGCAATATGAATTAGCAAGAAAGTACCTTGTTGCCGATACTTCAAAAACTTATGACAAAAAAGAGGCACTTATAAAACTACTAAATCACGATATTAAATATCAAGACGGCTCAAAAAGTATTGCCTCTTATAATGCCCTTCGAGATTTAGGATATTCGTCAGACCCAATTGTTTTTTACAGATTAAAAGTATTTTTCTCACACCCAACTCAACCTTGGGGACTTCGTGATTTGTTAGGAATAATATCATTGTTGGCTCTTTTGGCAATCCTTATCATAATTCCTTATGTATGGATACTTCCTGTCTATTTTGTGGGTAAACGGTTTAAATTTTTATCCCCCAAAAATGCTTATGAATCAAATTGGACACTTAAAGCATTCTGGTTTGTTAGCATAGGTTATTTGTTCGCCTCTCTTTTTGCGTGTATAATTGAGCCGGGAGAACTTTATTCAATATTTAATAACTCTTATTATGCAGGAATGTCTTCAGAAAACCGTGGGTTTGAAGTTCTTGTTTTTACAATCATTATGGCTCTGTTTGGATTAATGGCAATGTATAAAGTTAATCCAAAAGTTTTGTTAAGCAGTTCGTGGTCAATAGGTAAAAGTATATTAACAGGGGTGGGTATCTTTTTTCTTTTTAAATTAATTTCCGGAATTTATATTTCATTTGGAACAAAAGTATTTGATGTTTCTATAGATGACATAGCCAATATTCCCAAAATATTGCTTGCCACCAAACAGGAAATTGGGGCAGTAATCAGCACTTTTGGAAAAGGTAGTAGTATTTTGTTGTTAGGTTTTTTAATTCCAATTTATGAAGAAATTATTTTTAGAGGTGTAATACTTGATGCCTGCCAACGACATATAAATTTCAATGCTGCAAATATATTTCAAGCATTACTTTTTGCTGCTGTACACGGAAGTTTGTTTATGTTACCCGTATTCTTTTTATTTGGTATATTGGCAGGTGTTGCAAGAAAGAAATCAGGCGGGTTATTACCCTGTATTGTATTTCATATATTAAATAATACAATCGCAATTTTGATAATTTGTATTAAATGAAGAGAGTCTTTTAATTAAAAATTTTCATTCGATTTTGGTTTTTTTCTATTTTAGGAAACGTTTTTTTACAAAAATGTTTTGTCGATAAAAAAATAGTAGTACATTTGCCGCATGAATTTGACCGATATAGATATAGTAAAACGAATAATGGAAATATTTTCCGTATATGGAGTGCGCTCATTATCAATGAATAATATAGCGCAACACGTTCCTGTTTCTAAGAAAAATCTTCTGAAAATTGCGAAAAACAAAGAAGAACTTGTGCGTCATATATTTGATTATAGTGTGGTAAAATTTCAAGAAATGCGGCAACAATTGCAGCAAAACATGGTAGCAGAGAATGTGATTGACGAAATTTTGCAGCAAACAAGTATGATGCACGCAATGAGCAATGAATTTAATCCGCACCTCGATTTTGAATTTGGCAAATATTATCCCGAAATTTATGCCGAATACTCTAAAATGCGTAATGAAAACATAATGAAAAATTTGTGCGACAACATAGAGCGGGGGAAAACGCAGGGCGTGTATAAGCACAATTTGAATACGGAAAAAATTGCACAGGAAATTCTTGCCGATTTCAAAAAAATGAAACCAAAATTTGAAAACGCCGCTACCGGACGAGGGCAAATGGTGGATTACGAACAAATGAATATGCGTTTTTTATCGGCTATGATGGAAAAATTGACTAATGAAAAAGGGAAGGAGTATTTTGAAAGAAAAAAGCCCCCAAACCCCCTCAAGGGGGCTTAAGAAAGAAAAATAGATAAAACATAGGAATAAAAACAAAACCAACAAATTAACCCGCAACCAAAAGTCCCCCCTGAGGGGGATTTAGGGGGCTTTTTAAAACCAAACCAATGAAAAGAAAAAAAATCGTACTACTATTAGGTTGCTCAATTATGTTGAGTGTCAATAGTTTTGCACAAGAGAAGTTGCATCTCTCGTTGTCGGACGCAAAAGGTTACGCCCTGCGCCATAATCGTTCGTTGAAATCAAGTGAACTTGCTGTGCAAAAAGCCGAAGCGGCAAAATGGCAGGCAATTGCTTCAATGTTGCCTCACGTAGATGCCAAACTTGGTTATACCAACTTTTTGGGTTACACTGCCGAATTGAACCTTGGCGGTTCGAGCGGTGGCGGAAGCGGATTTGCTCCGACACCCGATGAAATGGCAGTGTTAGATGCCGGCGATGTTGCGGTATTGGGCATTTTGCAAAGAGGACTTGGCAGTATGATGGGCGGAAGCGAAATTCCCATGAACCCGTATGGCGACCTAACTTTGCAGGCAACTATGGTGTTTACCGGAATGCAAGTTGTGGGCGTGCAGTTGAGCAATTTGGTTATTGATATGTCGAAATTGAGCTTGAATGTGAGCGATTTGAATATCAAGGCAAATGTTACTACGGCGTATTTGTCGGTGTTGGTTGCCGAAGAGTCGAAAAAATTGTTGGAAAGCAGCAAAGAAAATGTGCAAAAACTCCATGAAACCACCAAAAAAATGTACGAAGTGGGTGTTGCCGAACAAACAGCCGTTGACCAACTTGACGTGCAAGTGAGATTGATTGCCAACGAAGTAAAGAAAACCGAACGTAATATTGAATTGGCGTACAATGCCCTGCGCTTGATACTTGGCGTAAACAGTGCCACAGAATTGGTGTTGAGCGATAATATCAACAATTTTTTGAAAAACAATGATGCCTACGCCACCGTTGCCGCCGAATTTGATATGGACAAAAATTACACCGTGCAATTGCTCAATCAAAATGTGAAAATTTCGGAAAAACAAGTGGCTTTAAAAACGTGGGAACACACGCCAACTTTGGCATTATTCTTCCAACACAGCGAACGCTCCTATTTTGGCAAAGCCGAAGGTTTCAATATGGCGCCGCCAAACACCATTGGAGCAACCTTAAATATTCCAATCTTTTCGAGCGGCGAACGATATTCCAAATTGAAACAGGCAAAAATAGACCTCAAAACGGCGGAACTCAACCGTGAAGATGCCGTAGAGGGCTTGAAAGTACAAGAACGACAATTGCGATTTTTGCTCAATTCGGCAATAGAAACCTACGAATTACAGAAAAAAAATGTTGAGGTTTCAACTCGAATTTTTGAAAAAACAGTGCAAAAATATCAGTTGGGAACAATTTCAAGTACCGAATTGACTACAATAAACAATAGCTTAATTTCGGCGCAAGGTTCGTACATTGGCGCATTAATGGATTTATTGATTGCACAGGTTAATCTTCAGAAATTGTTGCAGACGATGTAATCCTTACCGTAGAGACGCAATGCATTGCGTCTCTACAACACAATCATAAAAATAAAATCACAGACAATTAAAATAAATACAATGAAATCAATCAAAATCACAAGCCTACTAATAGGCATAGCATTAATCGTAACAGCGTGCGGCGGCAAAAAAGCAGAAGAGAAAACGCAAGAAGAAAACAAGGGGACAAATGTACAAGTTCTAAAATTAGAGCAAACAACGGTTGCTCGCAACTTATCGTTTTCGGTAGTGTTGCAGGCGTATGAAAAAGTGGCAATTGCACCAACAATTCCCGGACGTATTTCAAATATTGCAGTAAAAGTTGGCTCGCAAGTTTCAGCAGGTCAGTTGCTTGTGCAAATGGACAAAAGCAATTACATACAAGCAAAAGTACAGTTCGACAATTTGGCAGTAGACTACAATCGTGTAAGCCAATTGAACGCAAGCGATAATATTTCAAAACAGCAATACGACCAAACTCGTGCAGCCTACGAAGCTACCAAAACAAAAGTAGCTGATTTGGAAGCAAATACATTTTTGCGAGCGCCGTTTGCCGGTGTGATTGAAGCAAAAAATTATGAAAACGGCGAATTGTTCACAGGTATGCAGCCAATTCTTTCGCTTGTGCAAATCAACAATTTGAAAGCGCTTGTGAGTATTCCCGAAACCTACTATTCTCAATTGAAAGAAGGAACGAAAGTGGCAATAACTTCGGAAGTGTATCCCGGGGAAACATTTGAAGGCGTAATCGAAATTATTTACCCAACTATCGACCCTGTAACGCACACATTCCAAGTGCAAATAAAAATACCGAATGCCGATAAAACTCTTCGTCCGGGTATGTATGCAAGCACGTCTATTAACTTTGGTAATGTAAAAACTACCGTTGTTCCATACCAAGCAGTGCTTAAATTACAAGGTTCAAACGAGCGTTATGTGTTTATAAACAACAACGGCGTTGCAAAACGTGTTTCGGTACAACTCGGACAACGCTTCGATGATAAAACCGAAATTATTTCAGATGAAATACGGGACGGCGATGAAATTGTTGTGCTGGGGCAGGCTAAATTGGTTGATGGAGCTAAGTTAATTATTAATTAATAATTATTAATTATAAATGAAACAAGATAATATTATTAAAACCAAGAGTTTTGATTTTGCTGTTCGGATTGTAAATTTGTATAAGCATTTTATTCAAAATGGAAAAGAATACGTAATGTGTAAACAATTATTGAGGTCGGGAACTTCGATAGGTGCAAATATACGAGAAGCAATAAATGCAGAAAGTAATGCTGATTTTATTCATAAATATGCTATTGCGCAAAAAGAATGTAATGAAACTCTATATTGGTTGGAACTTTTATTTGCAACAGATTTTATGAATGAAAAGGAATTTCTATCAATGAAAACTGATGCAGAAGAAATAATGAAAATCCTGACTAAAATCATAGTAACATCAAAAGCAAAAAAATAATAATTTATAATTAATAACTAATAATTAAAGAAATGGCGATTTACAAGTCCGCAATCAACAAACCGATTACCACAGCATTAATCTTCGTGGCAATCATAGTATTTGGTATTTTTTCATTCCTCAAATTACCAATCGACCAATTTCCGAAAATTGACGCACCCTACGTGTCGATTATGACTACGTATCCGGGTGCCAATGGCAGTGAAATTGAAACCAATATAACCAAAGTGTTGGAAAATGCTCTCAGTGCCGTTGACGGGCTGAAAGAAATTAGGTCGCAATCGAAAGACAATATGTCGATTATTTCGCTGCAATTGAATTGGGGGAGCAATATCGACGAGAGTGTAAACGACGTGCGGTCGGCTATTGATATGGCATACAATTCCTTGCCCGACGGTGCTTCGCGACCAATGATTTTTAAATTTTCTACTTCCATGTTCCCAATTTTGCAATTTGCAATTACGGCAAAAGAAAGCTATCCGGGATTAGATAAAATATTGGAAGAGAACCTTATAAACGTGTTGAACCGGATTGACGGAATTGGTAACATTTCGCTTTCGGGCGCTCCACAACGTTACGTCTATATTGATTTAGACCAAAACAAACTCGATGCCTTCCAACTTTCGGTAGAACAAGTGGGGCAAGCCGTAGCGGCAAACAACATAAATATTGCATCGGGTTCTATCAAAATGGGGCAAGAGCAATATCAATTGCGTGTGCAAAGTGAATATGTGCGCAGTGCCGAAATTAACGCTATTGTAGTTTCAAATCGTGGCGGCAAAGTGGTGTTTGTGCGCGATTTGGCAACGGTGCGCGATACAATTCGCGATGTTACGGTTGACGAAAAAATTAACGGACAAACAGGTACTCGTTTGGTAATTATGAAACAAACCGGCGCTAACACCGTGCAAGTAGCACGAGAGGTGCGTAGAATGATGGAAGAAATACAGCCTACGTTACCTTCCGATATTCAATTCCAAATAATTTACGACGGCGCTCAGAATATTCAAAACTCTATCAACGGTCTTTCGGAAGCGGTAATGTTTGCCTTCATTTTTGTAATTCTTATGGTATTGTTTTTCTTGGGTCGTTGGCGGGCAACGTTTATCATTATTCTTTCGATACCGATTTCGTTGGTCTGCGCCTTTATTTACCTGTATATTGCCGATAGTTCGCTCAACATCATATCGCTCTGTTCGCTTACTATTGCCGTAGGTCTGGTGGTGGACGATGCCATTGTGGTACTCGAAAATATTACCCGCCACGTCGAGCGGGGTACTGCGCCACGCGAGGCTGCAATTTACGGTACGAATGAGGTATGGGTTTCGGTAATTGCAACAACGATGGTTATTGTGGCGGTGTTCTTCCCGCTTACTATGCTTGGCGGACAGGCAGGTATTATGTTTAAAGAATTAGGTTGGATTGTTTCGATTACCATTACCGTTTCGGCTTTGGTAGCTATTGCGCTTACGCCTATGCTTGCTTCAAGACTTATTCGCAACAAAAAAGTGATTATCAATGCCGAAGGAAAAGTTGAAGAAGTTTCTACGCAATCGAATTTGTACGAAAAAACCGTTATGAAATGGCTTGCTTCGCTCGACCGTTGGTATTCAAGAAAACTTCACTGGTGTTTAAACCACAAAGCAATAACTTCAATAGCAGCTGTTGTAATTATGGTTGCGGCGTTTGTACCGGCGTGCACCGGCGGTGTTGGTTTCAACTTTATGGCAGAGCAGGATAACGGACAACTTTCGGCAAGCATTGAACTGCAACGCGGTACTCGTGTAGAAGAAACTATGAAAGTGGCTCGTCAAATTGAAACTGATTTTATGGCACTTGCACCCGAAGTTGAATTGATTTCGACATCGGTAGGAGCAAGCGACCAAGCTGGTTTTTCTGCGCTTATATTAGGTGCGAACAACAACACGATTTCTATGATTATTCGTTTACCAAATAAGAATAAACGCAACCGTTCGGTGTTTGAAATTGCCGAAGTGTTCCGTCAATATTTGAGCGAACGCTCCGATGTGGTAAATAATAGTGTGAAAACAGGCGGCATGATGATGGGCGGTCAGCAAAATACGGTAAATGTTGAAATATTTGGTTACGATTTTGAAACTACAAACCGCCTGACCGAAGAATTGCGAACTAAAATACGAGATGTGCCCGGAGCGCGTAATATTTCGGTTTCGCGTGAAGAAGACCGTGCCGAATTGCGAATTAATTTTGATAAGGAAAAACTTGCTCGCAGCGGATTAACTTCGGCACAAGTGGCTATGGCTATTCGTAACCGTGTGAATGGTTTTGTTGCCGGTTACTTCAAAGAAGATGGCGATGAATATGATATTGTTGTTCGTTTGAAAGAGGAATTCCGCAGTTCTATTTCCGATATTGAAAATATGACATTGCAGACGCCAATGGGAGCACTTATAAAAGTAAATGAATTGGCTACGGTAGAAGAATTTTGGGCGCCGCCAACGATAGAACGCAAAAGCCGTCAGCGTGTGGTAACTATTTCGGTTACTCCGGTGGGAGTTTCGTTGCTCAAACTTGCAACGGAAATCAAAAAAGTTGTTGCTGATACCGATATTCCGCAAGGTGTGGTGGTTAACGTGGGCGGTACTTACGAAGACCAAATGGAATTGGTGTGGGATATGCTTACGCTTATGTTGCTGATTATTTTGCTGGTATATATTGTAATGGCATCGCAATTTGAAAGTTTCTCGAAACCGTTCTTGATTTTGCTTGGCTCTATTCCATTCGCATTTGCAGGTGCAATGTTTGCACTGTACCTTGCCGGCGTAGATTTGGAAATGGTTGGTATGCTTGGTATGGTACTGCTCGTGGGTATTGTTGTGAAAAACGGTATTGTACTCGTGGACTACATCAACCTTATGCGCGACCGCGGCTACGAACTTCACGAAGCAATTGCACTTTCGGGCGAAAGCCGTTTACGACCGGTGCTTATGACTGCTCTTACCGCAATTCTCGGTATGGTGCCTATGGCGCTGAGTACCGCCGAAGGCTCTGAAATGTGGGTGCCGCTTGGTATTGTGGTTATTGGCGGTTTGATATTTGCCACGGTGGTAACTCTGGTAATTGTACCGGTGCTCTACGCAGTTATTTCACGCCACGGCGAACGCGATAAAGAAGCCGAAATACGCAAATCGTATATTTTCTTCGACCAGAAATTGTCGGAGCAGGATTTGGAAGACATACATAGAAAATATTAATTGATTATTTGTTGATTTGGTTATTTGCTTATTTAAGTGAAAACCAAATCAACAAATCAGCAAATCACCAAATAATCAAATCAACAAGAAAGAAATGAAAGCAGTAATGATAATATTCAGCCAAGCGCACACCGAACGTGTGGAATACATATTTAATCGTTTGGAAATAAAAGGATTTACCTATTGGGAAAATGTACAGGGCGAAGGTTCAAAAACAGGCGAACCGCATCGTGGAACGCACACATGGCCCGAAATGAACAACAGTATTCTTACCGTTGTGGAAGACGACCGTGTGCACGAACTTTTAGTTGCCGTGCGCAAATTAGACAACCGTAGCAAAGATGCCGGTATTCGTGCATTTGTGTGGAATATTGAGCAGGCGATTTAGGTTTTAGGGGACGAGGCTTAAAGCTGTAATAGATTGCTTCACTTCGTTCGCAATGACGCTCTTTCGAGGGTTAGCACAAATCAACAAAAGAGCGTCATTGCGAGGAACGAAGCAATCCAT
>WQTX01000091.1 GCA_009786075.1 Bacteroidota bacterium
ATCAGACCCAGCCCCCCACCCCCCCTCAGGGGGGCTTTGCTGTCGTCCGGCAGGTATCCCCCCTGAGGGGGGTGGGGGGGCATAAATCCCGACTTGCCCCATTCGAGGCTTGGAAGCAACCTCAACCGTTGCCACTTGTTTGACACGAATAGGCGTGCTGCCCCTCACATCAATCAAAATATTTTCAATATCTTCGATACTTTCCAAAAGCCCAATCCCACGCACCACAAATGCCTGACTGCCTTTCTGTATCATATCGCCGCCCACGTTGATGTTGCTGTTCGACACGGCTTCATACACTTCCAAAGGTGAAAGACCGTAATTTGCCAATTCCGCCGGATTAACTTTTATCTCAAAAATCTTTTCCTCGCCGCCAAAAGTAACAATGTCGGCAATGCCGGGCACCGACAACAATTCGCGTACAACCACCCAGTCGTTGATAGCAGTGATTTCGCGGATTGGCAAATCGCTTTTAAGCACATACCGGTAAATTTCGCCTGTTGCTCCACTCGGCGGCTCAATATCAGCCTCTGCACCTTCGGGCAAATCAAGTCCCTGCATACGGTTAGAGGCATATTGCTGGGCAAAAAAGTCATCAACGCCGTCGTCAAAAATAACCGTTACCACCGACAAACCAAACAACGACGTAGAACGCACATCGGTTTTTCGCGGAATGGTATTCATTGCACGCATAACGGGCAGGGTAACAAATTTTTCCACCTCTTCGGCACTTCGCCCCTGCCACTGCGTAATCACCCTCACGCGAGTATTTGTAACATCGGGGTACGCTTCAATCGGCGTATTCATATAGCTTATAATTCCCGCCACAAACAGAATTGCGGTCAAAAAAAGAATTAATATGTGGTTTTTAAGAGAAAAACCTATTATGTTTTTTATGAATCTGTGCATGGTTGTATTTCTTTAATAATCAAAGTTTAATTTTTATTCCTGCATTTACCACAAAGCCGTCAAGCGGAGCGTAAATGTCTTTGAAAACAGGGTTTGTTATTGAGCCGGTGTAGATACTTCCAAAGCGTGTTTGCCGTGTATCGGTAAGATTTTCGCAATTGGCGTATATCGAAAAATGTTCCCAAATTTTTTCTATCATTGCGCCCAAAAGCCAATAGGAGCGACCTGTTGTTCCGTCCGAAAGTGATTGTTTGCTTGTGTAATACGCCTCTATGCCTATTCGCCATGTATCGTCTTCTTCATACATTAAAACGGCGCTTACAGTGTGTTTCGGAGTTAGCGGATTTTGATAGCGCGTTCCGTTTTTGTGCACAACGGCATCGGTAAGGGTATAACCCAAATAAAGTTTAAAATCATCATAGCCGATTTTCACATTGGTTTCCGCACCTTTGCTGTCGATATGCCCGTCGATATTTTGAAATTGGTAGTTTCCGTTGTTTTGCGAAATCAGCATTAACGGATTATTCAAATAGGTATAGAAAAATAGTTGATTGATACTGAATGTGATTTTATCAAACAGCATTGTGCGGTAATTCACATCGGCATTTGCGCCATAACTTCGTTCCAATTTGTTACTGTCGCTGTTTATCGGCAACACGTTTTGAAACTGTATTCGTTCGCTTTCTTCGGTAAATATCGTAGGCGTTTTATAGCCTAAGCCGCCGCCAATGCGGGAAGTCCATTTTTGATTGATTTTGAAAAGAGCTGCCAAACGCGGCAGGAACGCAAAGCCGTAATCTACCACATAATCGCCGCGCAAACCGCTTTCGAGACTAAACCAATCGGTTACTTTGCTAAGGTTTTGCACAAAAACGCCGCTCGTCAGTTGGTTGTAATTGCGGAGGTTTTCGCTGATTTGTTTTTCTTTAAAAACGTCTGTCCAAAGATTTACGCCCGTAACCCATTCCGTATTTTCGCCCGAATACGAATAGTTTATTTCGTTGAATGTACTGTTTTGAACACCGTCGAAAATATAATCGGGAATAGTAACAGTACGCTCAAAATGATTGTAACTGTTACGAACATTCATTTTCAACTTATCAGAAAATGTATGTTCCAACGAAAACTGCGTACTGACACGATTTGTTTTATTTCTCTCAAAAAAACTGTGTTCCTGGTCGCCTTTTCCTTGTATATAGAGCATATCGCCGCCCAAACGGTTTTCAAAAGTTGTATTTACGCCAAAATCGGCTTTTGTTTTATTGTTACAATAAAGGAATAAACGGGGATTGATGTTGTATCGTTCTACTTTTGGAATGGCACTCAGCCCAATATTGGCGGGGTCGTATGCTGCACTGTTATTGTGCGATGCAAAAAGTGTCCAACCTACTTTTTTGACCTTTTGCGAATAAAAACCGATAACGTCCCAACCCAAAGCGGAAGTTCCATTGAGTTGAAAACTTAATTCGCGTTTGTCTGTCGGGGTTTTGGAAATCAGGTTTATCAATCCTGCTATTGCTCCGCCGCCATGGAGGGTCGAGGAAGAACCTTTAATTATTTCCACTTGTTTAAGGTCGAGCGGTGGGGTTTGGAGCAGTCCCAAACCGCTTGCTGCACCCGAATATAAGGGAAATTCATCTTTGAGAATTAGAGTATATCTGCCGTCCAAACCCTGTATGCGAATGGAAGCGTTTGCCGAAGTAGCCGAAGTTTGCTGTACTTGAATACCCGTACTTTCATTGAGCAACATACGAATATCTCCGGGGTTCATATTCCCATTTTCTTCGATTTCTTCCAAACCGATAAATTCTATTCGGGTGGGAATATTGGCTATTGACCTGTTACTTCGGGTAGACGACACTACAATAGTGCCAAGTTGGTAAGCGGAAGGCTTTAAAAACAGATTTATTGTGTCGCTGCCCGCAAGCGGAAATGTAAATTGTTGCTGCTGCGTTTCGTAACCCGTAAACGAAAATTCAATAGTTTGCTCGCCATTCGGAATATTTTGGATTGTTAGCTCTCCGTTGTCATTGGCTAAAGCACCGTTTGAAGTTCCTTTTACGACAGCGGTTGCGTAAGGCAACGGCTCATGTGTGGCAGCATCTTTAATTGTTGCTTTCAATGTATTTTGTGCAAAAATGGTGTTGTACGAAATTAGTACAACAAGTAAGATTATATGTGATTTCATTTTATTTTCCTTTTAATTCCGAATAAATTAACAACTGATTTTTAACCACAACCTCATCATCTTCATTCAAACCCGAACGAATATAAGAGGTCTTTTGATGATGTCCCTGCAACTGAACTTCTCTGATTTCAAAATTTCCGGGTGTGGTTTCTACCACTACAAAATATTTGTTGTCGTCGAAAATCAATGCGTCGGAAGATATTGATAGACATTGTAGAGACGCAATGCATTGCGTCTCTACACGCAATTTCACCACAACCGACATCTCCGGTTTAAATTTCAAATCTTTGTTGGGCATCACAATCCGGGCTTTCAACACCTTTTCCTCGGAGTCGAACACTTGTGAAAGAGCGTCGATTTTGCCCGAAAAAACTTCGTTCGGGTAAGCTAATGTTGTGATTTCGACCGACATTCCCTCTTTCACCGATTGTAAATCGCCGGCATACACATTGGCAATAATCCACACGGTGCTTAAATCGGCAATGGTAAAAAGCGGGGTATCGCCTTCCGAAACGGTGCTGCCTGCCGACGCATTTTTATCTACCACAAAACCTGTCATCGGCGATTTTATTGCAAACACTCCTCCGCCTTTATTTTCGCCATAAAGCGACAAGTCTGCCTGCAATTTTTTATACGTAGAACGAGCCTCAATAAGTTCCCTTTCGGAAATCAACTTATCTTCGTGCATTGATTCGGCGCTTTGCACATTGCGGCGGGCAATTGCCAATTCCGATTGCAGCGAACTCAATTCCGCCGAGCGAATATTCAACATCGTTTGCCCTTTCGAAACTTTATCGCCAAGCGAAAAATACGTTTGAGTTATTACGCCGCTGATTAAAGGGGTATAATACGCAACTTTATTGGGGTCGCACTCAACTTTTCCCGAAAGTATCAGTTCCTGTTCTTGATTGCTCAATGTTGGTTTTACGGTTTTTATGTTGGTTAAAAACTCTTTTTTTATTGTGCCTTCTTGGGTATTTTCGTCATTATTTTTTCCCGAAGAACACGATTGCAGCAATAGTATAATTGCTGCAAAAAATATTTTTATTAAATGATTAATTTTCATTGTTTTTTTATTAATTATTTTTCTATTGTTTGTAATTATACCAAAGTGATTTATTTTTCATGCTGGATTGCTTCGTCGTACCTCCTCGCAATGACGCTCTTTTGAGGATTTGTGCTAACTCCCGAAAAAGCGTCATTGCGAGCAGAGCGAAGCAATCCAGTTTTTATTTAGATTATCGCGGATAAAAATGCTTTTCTCATTGTATATCTGCTCCTATTGTATATTGCAATTCTTCAAACAGTGTTTGAACATTCATTTTTGTTGTTAGCATTATTTGATTACTTGTTCGGTAGGTATTCATAAAATCTATGTATTCTATCATATTGATATTTCTGTTTGTCAGGTTTTTGGCATATATTTCCAACATAGTTTCTAATTCGGAAAATAACTCGTCGTCCTCAATTTCTTGATACAAATTATACGCATTGACATAATTATTGTACGCCGCCACAACTTCGTGCCGAATTACATTTTGCTGTTGCTGAACCACATACAAACTTTGCTCTATATGTAATTTAGCCGTTCGAATATTTCCCTGATTACGGTTAAAAACCGGAAGGTCAACGCTCACGCCGAAACTTATAAAATTTTTCCATGCTCCGCTGTATCTGTCATAATTGGCAATCATGGTAATATCGGGTGCCCGTTGCGATTTTTCGTAATCCAAAGACCTCTGATAAAACTGTGTTTGGAGTTCAAGCTGTTTCATATCGGGTCTTGATTTTTCGGCAGTTTGCAACAAATCCGAAAGTACAATATCGTTGGGATTTTTTGCCGTTTTCGTGTCGCCTATGATTTCAATCTGCGTTGACGGAGCAATGTTTAACAAAACTTTCAAAGCCATTTCTTGCTCAATTAAAGCCGTGCGAACGTCATTTACCTCATTATCTAATTCTATAAGAGAAGATTGCAAACGAATCAATTCGCTTTTGGCAATATTTCCCAACTGAACGTGCTTTTTGTGAGAATTTACCAAGCTGACAATAGAATTACGTTGACTAATTAAAATAGCAAGATACGAGCGGGAATATTGTATCGCGTACATTGATTTTCGCAGTTCAACTTTCAGACCACGCAAAATATCTTCAAACTCTTGCAGAGCAATTTCTTTTGATACTTTTTCTCTGTTGACTGATTTTCTTCTCTTGCTTGCTGTTTGAATTAACTGTCTCAACTCAACGCTAAAATCCGTATATTTCAATGGAGGTGCGGCAAAATCTTCCATTTCGCCCCGTTGAGTTTTTGTAGCCCACAGGTTTACACCGCTTACGGTTACATTGGGATTTTCCCAAAGTCTTGCCTGTACAATTGCAGCATCGGCAATGTCAATATTGTAGCGTTCTGCCAATAGTTGCAGGTTATGTTCCAAAAACCGTTTTTCGGCTTGCTCAATGGTAATTTTTGTTGTATCTTGGGCAATTGTTTTGAGTGTGCATTGAAATAATACAACAATGCACACCATTAGTGTTCGAATGATTTTCATTTGTTTACGTTTAATTGGTTAATTATGAATGCAAAGATTAGGGATTTTTTTTTAAATCCCAACTTTTCATTCCGGTCGCTGTGTTCCCTGAGCGGAGTCGAAGGGAGGAGCCAAAGCATTAATTAAACTTGCGGAGGATGGTCAATCTGAAAGCAAAAATCTTTTAAGGGGAGATTTTCTTCGCTTGGAAATTCAAATTTTTCTATACTTTTTGAATATAAATCCAACAGGTCAAGATATTGAGTAAGTTCCTGACAAAAGTTAACATTGACTGTTTTTACCGAATTACAGTGGCTTTGGGCATCGCCGTCTTCATCAATATCATTACTCTCTCCTGTAATAAGTTGCGCTACCCATTCAATAATACTATTGACTTCTTTATTACCGTGATTTTCCATTTCATACGGAGTAATAAAAAAGCCTCTGTTGACGTAAACCACCGTCAACAGAAAGATTAGCGAATATTTTACAAACGTTTTTTGCATTGTAATTTTTTCAATTTTTGGAACGCAAAACTATAAAAAATATTGTAATATTTTATTTATTGGGGGAAATTATAATTTTTGCAAATGTAAGCAGACAATAAAAAAACCGGAACAATTCTGAAAATGAATTGTGCCGGTTTTTTCGTGTACGGGCGAACCTCTGTGTTCGCCCCTGATTTATTGTGATAGGGCGCACACACAGGTGCGCCCCTACGCCGTTATTGTTTCACAACTTTCACCCGCTGTCCGTTTGTTTGTATAAAATACACGCCGTTGGGTAAATGTGAAATGTCGATGGTTAACCTGTTGCTGTATTGTAGGGGTCGAATATTTTCGACCCGTGTGTCGTGCGTTGATTGTAAGGGTCGAAAATATTCGACCCCTACGAGGCGACCGGCATTGTTGTAAATTTCCACGATTTGTGAAGACGTTGCAGGCAACGTCTCTACGCCGGAAATCGTCAATTGCCCTTTCGTTGGATTAGGGTACACTATCAATTTTGATTGTTGTGTGGTTTCTGTAATACCTGTATTCTCATCTACCACCGTAATACTAAAATTCTGCGTATAATCTGTACCATCGGCTGCACCATTTGAAATGGTTGCCGTAATCTCTACCGTTCCGGCGGTAGTAGCATGAAGATTGTTGCCGGAAATCCACGCACCGGTTGTTCCTGCATCATTTACACTCCATACAATAGTTTGCCGGGTTGCATTTTCCGGAGTTACTTTACCCGTGAGAGTGAGCGGTATGTCTACAGTTGTTTCTGTTGGTACGCCGGTAATGTTTGTTACAGGAACATTTACCTCAATACTAAAAATTTGCGTATAATCTACGCCACCTTCTGCGCCATTTGCAATGGTTGCAGTAATCACTACCGTTCCCGCCGCTGAGGTATAGAGGATATTATTGGAAATACTCGCTCCGGTCGTTCCTGCATCTTTCACACTCCAAATAATAGTTTGCCGAGTTGCATTTTCCGGAGTTACTTTGCCCGTGAGAGTGAGCGGTGTGCCTACAGTTGTTTCTGTTGGTACGTCGGTAATGTCTGTTACAGGAACATTTACCTCAATACTAAAATTTTGCGTATAATTTACGCCAAAGGCTATACCATTCATAATGTATGCAGTAATTTCTACCGTTCCCGCCGCTGAAGTGTAGAGAATATCATTGGAAATCCATGCTCCGGTCGTTCCTGCATCATTCACAAACCATACAATGGTTTGTTGGGTTGCGTTGTCGGGAATAACCGTACCTGTGAGAGTGAGCGGTGTGCCTACAGTTGTTTCTGTTGGTACATCGGTAATGTCTTTTACTGGAACATTTACCTCAATACTAAAATTTTGCGTATAATCTACGCCACCGGCTGCGCCATTTGCGACGGTTGCTGTAATCTCAACCGTTCCCGGCATTGAAGTGTAAAGGGTATCATTGGAAATCCATGCTCCGGTTGTTCCTGCATCATTCACACTCCATGCAATAGTTTGTTGAGTTGCGTAGTAGGGACCAATCCCACCTGTAAGAGTGAGCGGAGTACCTACGGTTGTTTCTGTTGGTACATCGGAAATGTATGCTACAGGGTCATTTACCGTAATGATAAAATTTTGCGTATAATTTACGCCAACGGCTGTGCCATTTAGAACAGTTGCCGTAATCTCTACCGTTTTTATAGAGTTGGGGTAGTAGGAGTAGTGGGAGTAGTGGTAGATGTTGATGGTAATATTGTCAGTAGTATTGTCATGAGAAAACCATACCCCACTTGCATTATTTACACTCCAAACAATGGTTTGACAAGTTGCATCGCTGGGAAAAACCTTGCCTGTAAAGATGAGCGGTGTGTCTGTGATTATTTCTGTTGGTACATCGAAAATGTTTGTTACAGGAACAAATTGCGATTTTTCGAGAATAGTACCGAAATTCTGCCAAGGCCAAGTGTCACGGTAAAGTTCTTCCTTTTCGTTAGGCACAATTAAAGTACTGTTTTCCAAATCAACAAGGGCAAAACCTTGCCAAATTATGAAAGGATCGCATTTAACTTCTATCGTATAAGGCACCGGACTAGCTGCCCAACCGGCAAAGGCACACATTCCAATATAAACAGGTCCTTCAAAAACAATGGATCTCAAGTAAGGACATTTGGTAAATGCCCAATCGCTAATATACTCCACCGAAGCAGGTATGATTATACTCTCAATATAAGAGAATTCAAAAGCGGCATATTCTATTCCCTTTAACGTATTAGGCAAAACAATAGATTTCATTGAAGCGTTCCAAAAACCATAATCAGCAATCTTCGTTACTTGATAAACGTTACCCTCCCACGAAACCGTTTCCGGAATGACAATATCAGCACCCTTATATGAGGAATAGGAATAGTCACTTCCTTTGGAGACTGCCACATTGTCTGTTTCTTCAATAATACAGTAATCCAATCCGTCCACCGTAAAACAGTTTGCGCTTGTGTATAGTGCAGATAACAACAAAATAGCTGTAGTAAAAATAAATTTGTGTGTTTTCATAATTGTGATGATTTAAGTGATTTATAATTTTGGTTTGTTTTTTCGCCGCCCAATCCCAACTTGGCATTATTTCAATTTATGTAAAAATACGAAAGCGTGGGAACTGTACTTATCTGAACTAAAGGTATCGGCAAACACCCACTCAACCAAATAAGTAACAGTTCCCACGCCTATGGATTACAGACGTAAGGAACAGTTACTCTTACCCTCGTTGAGTAGAAAATTTTGCCGAAATTCTTAGTTGAGGATAATATTTCAAACGCTTTACGTTTTTCAATAAAATTTCCAGTGCGTAACTTCTTTAAGTTATTGGAATTGGTACAAAAGTAAAAAAATGATTTGATTTTTGGTAGTTTTTTTGTGGAAATGTGAAAAAGAAAGGTTTGATTTTTTTATAAAGTGTTGTATCTTTGCGGAAATAAAATTTTACAGACATGACAACAGCAGTAAAAAAAGCGCCGGCGCGAGCAACGAGTTTGCGAGTGCGTAATTCTCAAATAGACGGTATTTATATGCGATTAAAAAAAGATTTTCCCGAAGTATTGGAAAGTGAACTGCGGCGCATAGATGCGTTGTTATCGCTGAGCAGGCTAAGTGGAACAATTATTCCCAACAAAATAACTATGAATGAAATAGTTGATGAAGTGAATATTGTAAGAGCAAAAAGATATGCGCAAAGAAGTAGTATTTGACGTTAATATTTTTGTCAGTTATATTATTGGCAATCGCTTGGGCGAAATTTTTGATATGGTTTTTAACAGAAACATTCGCCTGTATCGCAATGCCGAAATGCGTGCCGAATTGATAGATGTTATTTCTCGCACAAAGTTTCAAACAAAATTGACTGCGCCGGTTGCAGCTTATGTGGATTTTTTTGAAAAGGTTACAATTCCGTTTGAAACCGTAGAGGTTTTCAAAGATTGCCCCGACCCCAAAGATAACTATTTGTTTGATTTGGCATATCAGACAAATTCTAACTATTTAGTTTCCGGCGATAAAAAAGTTTTGGCTACGCCGGTGCGAAAATCATTATCAGTTATTTCATTATCAATTTTTAAAAAAGATGTGTTGGGTTGATAGTCAATGGTATTAACAAAGGATTTTTAAACGCTTTACATTTCTCAATAAATTTAACGCTAATCCGCAAAACTACCCCCACCCCCCTAATACTTCGACTACGCTCAGTAACCGAGGGGGCTTTCAGAGCAACGAAATAGACCTGAGCAACAGCACTTTCACTGAGCAAAAGTCCCCTTTAGGGGATTTAGGGGTAATATAGCGGATAAGCATTTTATTGTAACATTTTATTTATTTGGAATAAATTATAATTTTTCCAAATGTGGACTTCCCCACCACCGGTTTTTTTATTGTTTTTTTTGTGCAAAACTCTTTCAAAAAAAATAAAATTTCTGAAAGCCCGTATAAAAATAATCAGTATTTTTGGTACGTTAAAAAAGATTTAAAAAATTAATGTATTTATGAAAAGAACCTACACACGCATTCTAATTGTTGCCTTTGTGATGTTGTGCAACACAGCTTTTGGACAAGCAGTCAAAAAATTCTCCGGAGATTCTCAGTTGTTTTTCAAAGAATTGCAAACATTTTTTGAGGCAAATACCAAAAAAGACGAATTGATGGCGTTTCACAAAGAGTTTAAAGCTTTTTGGGAATCGGGCGTGCTTTCCGATAAAGACAAAGAGCAAATTGTAGATAATTCAAACGCAATGTTGAAAAAATCGGCGCGTGCGTACCCCAATTTTTTGAATTATTATAAAACGGTAAAATTATTTTTCGATAAAAAGGTTCCAAGGGAAAGTTATCAAAATTGGGACAAGGCATATATGTATTTGTTGGGCAGTAAAAGTTTGGCAACTACCGATGCCTTTGCCGGTTCTACGATGAGCCTTTTGCAAAATGCCACATTGTATTCGTCGAATTCGGTAACGTGGCGCGTGTTGCAATTCAAAGATTTTACTATTTCGTTCCAGAATAATCAAGCATTGCTCAAATTTGCGCCTTCCGACATTATTTGCGAAGCGTTGAAAAACGAAATAAGCATATTAAAAGCCGACGGTTATTATTCAATGTTCGACAACGTGTGGCACGGAAAGGGCGGTATGGTAACGTGGGAACGTTCGGGTTTTGTGCGTGAAGACGTGAATGCAACGTTGGGTAATTACAAAATAGATATGACAAAAACGGGCTACACTGCCGATTCGGTGTGGTTTATCAACAGCAATTATTACGATAGAAAAATATTAGGAAAGCTGGAAGACAAAGTGATAGCTACCAAAAATTTGGAGCAAGTGAATTACCCGAAATTTGTGTCGTATCAACAGGTTTTTGAGTTGAAAAACGTGTACCCGGGCGTGGATTATCGAGGTGGTTTTACCATGAACGGCTCACGATTTATAGGTTCGGGAACGCCAGAAAATCCGGCAACGCTGGTGTTTCGCCGCGGCGATTCTGTTTTAGTGCGCACCCGTGCTTTGGATTATGTGTTTCGCAACGAAGGAGTTATCAGTCAAAACAGTGCCGTAAGTATTTACATTCAGCGAGATTCTATTTTCCACCCGGGATTGCAATTCCGTTACGATATAGCCACACGTCAAGTAACACTTCTGCGCACCGAAAATGCCGACAATTTATCGCGCACGCCGTTTTTCAATTCCTATCATAGAATAGATATGAATGTGCCGCAATTGACGTGGAAAATTGATTCGCCCGAAATGTTTTTTGGCGGTTTGGAAGGCACCAATAACAACAGTGCCATGTTTGAATCGGCAAATTATTTCCGCGAGGGGCGCTATATGGAAATAGGAATGTATGACCGTACACACCCGCTGGTGGCGTTGAAAAACGTGGCGGAGCAGCAGAAATCCAATACATTTTCGGTAAACGATTTGGCAAAATATTTGCGTATGGACGAAGCAAGTGTGCGCCATTTGAGTTTAGACCTTTCGTTCCGTGGGTTGATAAAATACGATAAAGAGCGCTCTATAATTGAAGTACAGCCTCGTGCATTTGAGTATTTGAACGCGCGTGTGGGCAAAATTGACTATGATGTGATTCAATTCAAATCGGTGCACGATGTGAAAGGTTTGCACAATGCGAAACTGAATCTTACCACCAACGAACTCGATATGGTGGGCGTTTCGCAAATTCAAGTGAGTGATTCGCAAAATGTGATATTCTTCCCTCGTGGCAGCCAACTGGTAATGTCGAAAAACCGGAATTTCCGTTTCGACGGTGTGGTTACAGCCGGTTTGTTTACCTACTACGGACGTGGCTTTGATTTCAATTACGAGCAATTTAAAGTCAATTTGCAAAATGTGGACTCGCTTAAAATAAAAGTTGAAAGTTTCACGCCGAATAAACAGGGAACCTACCCGTTGGTGGACATCAAAAATGCCGTAGAATACATTACCGGCGATATTCAAATTGATGCGCCCGACAATAAATCATCACGTAAAAAAATCCCCAAATACCCTATATTCACCAGTAAACAGGATTCTTACGTGTATTACGATTACCCCAATATTTATGGCGGAGTTTACAAGCGTGAGAAATTTTATTTCAAAGTTAAGCCGTTTACTATTGACAGTTTGAATAGTTTTAAAACAAAAAGTTTGGGTTTTGAAGGAACGTTGTATTCAGCCGATATTTTTGTACCCATGCAAGAGCGCATAGTGGTGCAATCCGATTATTCACTTGGTTTTATGCGCAATACCGGTACTGCCGGAGCTCCGATTTACAAAGGCAAAGGAACATTTATTGATACTATTCATTTAAGTTTCAAAGGTTTGCGAGGTTACGGAACGGTTAATTATTTGCAATCGCAGGCGGTTTCCAAGCGAGGTTTTGTGTTCTTCCCCGATTCTGCCAATGCAATAGTTGATAAATATACGATTAAAGCGCAAAAAGGCGTGAACCCCGATGTGAACGGTGAAGACATTGCAATTCATTGGGAGCCGTACAACGATAAATGGATTTCGAAAGAGCGAGGCAAAAAATTCAAACTCTACGGCGACAGCACTTCGCTTGCGGGTGGTTTGATTTACGGTCCTGCCGGATTGCGCGGTTTTGGCGAGTTTACGTTTAGCGAAGCAAAAATTGTGTCGAAGACCTTCAATTTCAAAGACCGTCGGGCACTTGCCGATACGGCGGATTTCAGTTTGACTTCGAGCATAGCGGCGTTGGACGAAATGGCGTTTAAAACTACTAACGTTGCCACCGAGGTAAATTTTGATACTAAAAAGGCGAATTTTACGGCGAATGATTCGC
>WQTX01000092.1 GCA_009786075.1 Bacteroidota bacterium
AAAAAAACATTTTTTCTCATTGCTTTAATTTTTTATGTTATTACTTGTTTATGTATTATACTGTTTGTCAGTATAATACATAAAAGAGAGTACTCTCTTTTATGTATTATACTGTTTGTCAGTATAATACATAAAAGAGAGTACTCTCTTTTGCGATTTCAAAGATAGGAAATAGTTTTAGATTGGCAAGGGATTTTTTAGTTTTTATATATTGTAGAAGTGCATTTATTTTTGCTTACAGTCTGAAAGACTGAGTCTGTTAAATATCACGGTGCGCTACTCTCTAAACTCTATTCACTAATCTCTACCTCAGCAATACCACCGAGCCGCGCACTTTCGGATTGCCCGAAGTGTTGTGGCGAGTGCCTTTCCATTTTTTGCCGTTCAAAAATTTAGCATCAATATGCCAAATGTAGGTTCCCGTGGGTAACAATTCACCATCGTATGTTCCGTTCCATTCGTCCACAAATATGCCGTCCTCTACTTTATCGCCGTACCACAGTAAATTGCCCCACGCATCGTAAATCCATACTTTGCAGTATTCCAAATTGAAGGCTACCGGTTTGAATATTCGCACCGAAGCAGCTGGATTGCCGGGCGCAAACGCCGATGGAATAAAGAAACCGGTGGTAATATCAACAAATATTTCGGTGCTGTACGATGCTTTACAGCCAAATGAATTTTCAACCGTAAGCAATGGGCGCGCCCAGCCGTATTTAAAATCGTGCACAATTACCGGCTGATTGCGCTGTGCGTATTCCACAATGGTATCTACATAGTTTTGAATAAAATACGGCATATCAATTCTGCCAAAGTTCCAATACATGGTATAAGGAACTTCTTCGGTTTGTGGAATACCGAAAGTATTGTAAACAAACGGTTGTTGCTTAGTTTCGTTACTGAATTGCAACGATGTTTCTTTTCCTATACCGGCATTTTTGGCAGTAAACATTGGCTCGGGGAAAGCGGCAACGCGCACCACAATACTGTCTCTGCCTTCGCAGCCAGCCCATGTGCGTTCCGTAACCCAAATTGTATCCATTCCCGCATAATCCCAATCCACATAACGAACAGATTGCGTATTTTCATCACGGGCATATAAATGCCTACCGCCGCTCACTTGCCAGTTGTAAGAGCTTGGACGTGAAGGCGGTACTTGTTCCAAAGTATAGACGCTTTCAATAACGCCTGCGCACAACCTCGTATCGCCCACAATTTTCGTAACAGCTCGCGGCGCCACTTCAAATGTCATTGTTACCTGTTCACTTTTACATTTGGTAATAGCATCTGTGTCATACAATCTAAATTCATACGTTCCGAGTGCTACATTTGTCAAATTCATTTGTTGAAAATTGTAATTGCTTCCTGTCCAATCCGGCAATTTACCGTCAACACTTTCCCACATCACAAGCGGACTGCCAAATGCAACCAATGACTGCATAGCCTCGCTCTGGCAGCGTATTTGGTTTTGCACAACCGGCGTATTAGGTTGCGGGTGCACGGTGTACATTACCTGTGCCGGCACACTTTCGCACACTTTGCCGTCGTAATTATAACCATACACCACATCAATAGTATATTTGCCCGCCTTCGGCAAATGTGCGGAATTAAGCGTAATTTTATGCACACCGCTTTCGGCAACCGGTTTGCGCACATTATCTTCGTTGATTACCGTCCATTTCAAATTTGAACCTGCCGAAAATGCAGGGTTGAAATGTGATGCCGTAACATCTATTGTTTCTGCATAGCAAATCGCTTTATTCCCACCGTCGATTTTTACCGTTGGCGCGGCTATTATTTTCAAATACACCGGTGCAATATCGCTTTTACAATTTTTTTCGGTGCGTTGAATGTAGAACGTAATACTATCGCGCGTGCCAATATCGGTAAGCGTTGGGCGGTATGTAGCACCGGATTGAATAAAACCGGTGGCATCGTTGAAACGGTACCAATTGTCGATTGCTTTATCGGTTCTTAAAAATGGAATATCCTCGCCGGCGCATATTTTTTGACTTGTAACTTTCGGCGTTTCGGGTTTCGGATTAATCACAAAACTAATTTTTTGCGAAAATTCGCTCGTACAAGCCGTTGTTTGCGTAGCGTAATATTCCGTTCCGTTTGCGCGTTGCGGAGTGTATGTATTTCCGGTTCCGCTGTACAGCAAAGTAGTTTTATCAACTTTATACCAATTCACCGTTGCGCCGCTTTCTTGGTTGGTAATGGTAAATGTTGGTTCGCTATCATACGCACAAATTTCAGGATTTGAAACAGTTACAACAGGCGCATCGGGCAATTTTACAATCGTATACGTTGCTTCTCCCCTATCGGCGCTTTCGCAGCCGTCCACCGTTTGCGTAGCGTAATATTTATACACGCCCACTGCGGTTTCGGTTGATTTATAGGTTGCGCCCGAACCCAACACAGTTTCGCCGGTAGTTACAGTTGCATTTTTATACCATTTTATAGCCGTTCCGGTAGCCGAAACTGTGGTATTTTTGCTCGCATCGTTGCTAAAACACACGNTATTGTCGGTAACGGCGGGCGCAGCAGGAATTGTATTAATTTTCCATGTTTGGCTTGTATAATCGCTCAAACAGCCATCGGTTGTGCGTTGCAGTGCATACATAGTTTGCGTGCCAACAGCAGTTTCCGTCGGGCGGTGCGTATCGGATTTTGCAACTGCCAAGCTGCCGTCGTTCGAGCCGTTGATTACCGGCACCGAAGTGTACCATTCAACGGTTGCCCCGCTTGCTTTTCCGCTTGCGGTAAACAGCGGATTTTGCGTTCCGGCGCACACTTCTTGATTGGCAGGCGTAATGGTAAGGACTGCCGGTTTCTTTACCTCAATAATTATCTGCGTACGCGGACCTTCGCAAGGACTCCACTCCCCGCTCAAATTACCGATATATTCGCTCACATAGAACACATATTGTTTTTCCACCGATTTATCAATCGTTGGCGTGTAGCTTCCTGTTGCACTGGAATGTAACAAGGTGTTGCTAGCATCATAAAAATTAAATGTAGAATGTAATCCCGAAGGGCGAGTTGCAAATTCATTGCCGTCCCAGCCTTTGCCAAAAACCACTTCTAACGCCGGAGTGGCATCGTAATTACAAATAAGTATTGTGGGTTTCGTTGTAAAAGGTGCGGGAATCGGGCAATTGTTTACCTCAATTGTTACCTCAGCCAACGGACTTACACAACCGGTTGCAAGATTTTTTTGCCTTACCCAATAGGTAAACACACCTTCGGTAGAAATATCTTGCATGGGCGCAGTGGTAGTACCGTTTTCAGTGCCGTTACCGGAAGGCGGACTGGTAAACCAATACAATACATGACCCGGGTCGGCAGTGGCGGCGTCGGCAATGCTTTCGCTCGCTCCGGCTTTTTTCAAAAATGTAAGTTTAGTAGTGCTTGGCGGCGCAGGACGCGGATTGATTATTACTTGTACAACCAAATCTTCGGGAACAACCTGAGAGCAATATGTATCGCTTACCGTTCCGGTCAAACGATAGTAACCCGCTTTTTTGTCCAATAAATATTCGGTAAATTTTACCGGAGCCGAACCCGAAATCGGCGCACCACCGTCGATAGTAAATGTATATTTAAACGGTGGAACACCTTTGGTAAATTCAACAAACGCGCCTTCCACCGCTTCGTATTCGCACACGGGGTCGCCGGCACGGAGTCTATATTCAGGCATTTCGGCTTTCATCAAACCAATTGCGTGTGTTACATGGCAAGCCGTTTGCGTTGGTTTTGCCTTATCACGCACCAGCAAGGCAAATGTGGTTATGCTGCCAACGGCACCGTCTAAATCAGAGTATGAAATTGTTTTTGGCGGAGCCGTAATTCCGCCTGTGCCGGTTGAAGGAATTGTGGTTCCCATTTTATACCACACAAATTCAAAATCGGTAGCATTTGCTTGGTCGGAACTTGTAAATGTTATACTTTCGCCCGGACACAAGGTTTTGTCCTCTCCTGCGGGCAATTTTACTTCAAACTCAATCGGCTTTTTACACGGTGGGCAGTAATATTTCGAGGTCAGTTTTATGCGTCCGCAATCGTAGGCAGAAAGCCGGTTGAATTGCAAATCGTAAAATATATTCGTGTTTTTACCCGGATTGTTAACATTTCCGGGGTTGTCGCCTTGGGTAGTTCCGCCGTCCATACGCATAATAATTCCGCCGGTAATATTGTCGGCATTCATGGGAAATGTGTATTGATTGACATTGTAATTACCACCCTGAATGTTGATTACAATAAAATATTCGGTTCCACGCATTGGGTGTCCGGTTATCAAGCGACCGCCAAAATTTAAAGTAGCAACCGTAGCGGCACTTGGCGCAACCGAAACAACTTGCGTGGCAAGCGTTCCCACACGTGCGCCCACCGAATTTCCGTTCGATTGATAAATTCCAGCACTTACTGTAAAATTGGCGGTATTGTTATTGTCTCTATTTGAAAAAGCAACTTTTAATGAATTCAATTCAATATCGCCAATAACCAATATTTTGGTAGCATTGGCAGCATTCCATACTCCATCGGCAGTGCCGCTTGCGTTGTATTGTCCGGGGGGAGCAAGCGCGCCCGTTTCTTTGGTTCTATCTTCAATCCAAATAGAATAGAGGGTATCGTTGCCTACTCTTTCTACTTTGTCAATTTGCGCACCGGTTACACAAAATGCGCCTTTTGCGTTTGCTGCGCCCACGCCCAAATCAACGGTTTTGAGTGCCGTTCCGCCTGTTTGTTTTGAAAATACTGCAAACGAACTTGGCAGAGCTTTTGATGCGGTAGCGTATTTTGAAATAAATTCAAAGCAAATATTATCGGAAGCTGCCGGAGCAAGCGGTTTTTCAACGCACGAAGTGATAATCAAAGTGTCAACCGGCATCGTTTTATCTACGAGTTGCGTAGTTGCCTCAACCACATCGACCACATTACACGGCGCATTGGTTCCGGTGTACGAAACTTTTACTTTGTAAAATCCCTCTTTTTCTACCGAAATAGTATTTTTATTGTAGGTTGCCACCGGTGTTAGTTGAGCAAATGTGCCGGTTGCGGTTTGCGAATAATACCAATCGAATTTATACACCGCTTCTTTTCCTTTGGGAGGTGTAAAATTACAAAACAAATCGAAGGGATTGCCAAAACATTTTTCCATTTTGGGAACTAAAAACACTTCGGGCATAGGGTCGGGCAGGTCGCAGGGAATGTTTTTAATTTCTTCCAAACAGTGGCGGCTTTGCGATATTCCCAAACCCAATTGCCCTTTATCATTCAATCCCCACGCATAGAATTTATTTTCATCGTTTACCATAAAGCCGAAATTGTCGCCACGGGCAATGTTTACCGCATTGCGTATTACGGTTTGATTGATTGTAGCTGCGGTGGAAGTATTTATGGCAGGCGGCTGACCGCTTGCATTACAATACACGGCAAATTGCGGTCCTGTAGCGCAAAAATCTGTTGCTGTAGAACCATTTGGTGCATAACCGCCATTAGATTCATTATTCCCCCAATACAGTATATACCCTTCTTTGGTAACAGCTGCCGAATAACCACGTCCGCCGATTACTACTTTCACATCGGTCAGGAATTTCTCGCCCGATATTTTTTGATAATCGCCCGAAACTACTTGATATGCAGCCGTTTCGGAAGGGCAACGCTGCCCGCCTGTGTTACAACCAACCAAACAGCCCCAGCCGTCGTTTCCCCAGCCATATACATTGCCGGTTGCACCTTCTACGGCAAGCCCGTGAACGTCGCCAGCTGCCATCATTGAAATTCCCGAAAGCGTTGTTCCATCGGCTTTTCGCACCGGCATTGCCACATTACTGGCACCCGGTCGCCCCATTCTTTCACCGCAGGAATACACCGTTCCCCAACCATTGCCGTCGTCCACCAAAAAGTAAGCAGTATAGTCGCCGCCGGCAACGTGAATTACGTTTTGCAGCGGCTGATTGGTACTTCCATTTATTACAAAAACAGGCGTAGTTGACATTCCTGCACCACCGTTAGGTCTATTTGCCGCCAATTGTCCGTTGCTATTGCTGCCCCACGATACACAGCGTCCGTCGTTCAAAATTGCATACGCCGAAGCGGTTGCTGCGGCTATGTATTTTACGCCGCCTAAGAAATTTCCACCCGGAGTGCCATCTTCGTTGTAACCCGGAGCTACACCTTTCAATACCGCTTTTGCTTGTGTAACAGGAGCCGTAGCTGCCGAAGTTGTACCTTGCCCACATTCACCGTTTACGTTGGTTCCCCACGCATACACCACATTGCTGCACGAAAGAGCCGTACTAAACGCTCCCGAACCGGCAATTACTTGCTGCATGGTAAGTCCTACGGGTAAATTCACTTCGTGCGGTGCGTTTACATTTACTCCTGCCGGAGGAGTTTTCAAGCCAAGTACATTATTGGGATTGGAACCCCACGCATACACATAGCCTTTGGCACAAATAATCATACCGTAACTATCGCCTCCCGAAATTGTTAAACTTTGGGAATAGGAATTGGTTGTGAGTATAAAAACATGTAATAGAGAAAGTAATACTGTGAGTTTCTTTTTCATTTTTTTAAATTTTGCGTTATAAATATACAAATCCCATGAAAGGACGTAAAATTATGGTCATTTGTTGCATCGAAATTGTTACATTTTGATTACATTTTCAATTTGGTGTAAATAAAAAGCATGTTGCACGCTGATTTTTACTCAATATAGACAATTGTAAAAGGGGAAACCCTATAAAAAGCCCCCTAAATCCCCCTCAAGGGGGACTTTAAGGAAAAAACATTCGTTTTTTCTTGCTCCTCCCCCTGAGGGGAGGCTGGGTGGGGCTTTTTACTTCTGAATTATCAACCGGTTAGTCGATACGGTATTATTGTAATCCATTTTCACAAAATACACTCCGTCGGCGTATGCTGCGGTAAAAAGAGTAAACGGAATTTTTACCCGTTCAAAGCGTTCAATTTCCTGTCCCAATAAATTGTGTATGCTTATGGTGGCATATTCGCTGCGAGGGTAAAATATAACATGGTCTTGTGCAGGATTGGGAAACATCTCGTGCTGATTTTTATCAAATTCCTCTTCGCAGTGTATCTGTTTCCATTTGCACAACGATTGTTCCACCGTGTTTGATGCGGCTTTTTGCAACGTTGCAGCTTGTCTTCCGGGCAACCCTGCAAAATATTGCGAATTACAGCGCTCACTAAAAATCATGGAATGCAAGGTGCAGGCAACTAAATACGAACCGGCTAAACTTGGGTGGTAATTATCGGAAGCGTATAAATTTATATCGGGGTTGTTGTGATAAACTGTTGCCCACGCCACGCCAACGGGTGCAACCCAACAACCGTAGCGCTGTGCCAACTTTTCATATCGCCGCTGTATAATATTGTTCATATCGTCGAAATTGTCAAAAGGTGTGGGAAGTTTTGTGCCGTTTTTGTAGCCCCATGTCATAAAAAATATGGGAATAGCCTGAGGTGCATACTTGTATATACTATCCATCAATTGCTTAACGTATGGCAGCGATGCCTGTGCTATACTGTCGTAACTATGCGTAAATTCACGGCTATAACCTTGCAGCACCACATAATCGTAATTTGCTTGGCGTATCAGTTTGTAAGTGCTATCGTCTTGCGCATGACCTCTGAAACATTGACCGCTTACTAAATTTGCTTGCGTTACTACTTTTTTCCCTTGCGATTGCGCCAAATTTCTCACAATAGAAGGCATATCGTTGAAAAAGGAAAAACTATTACCAATAAATAACACTCGCACAGGTTGTTGCGCCCAAGCAGCACAACAACAGAAAAAACTTATGATAACAAGTATTTTTTTCATTGTTTCCTATTTTACTGATTTTATTGCGATTGGTTTTAAATAAACCGGAGCAATGCTTGTTTCAAATTGCGCTTTGGAAAATAAATCGGGGTTGAACACAAATACCGTATTTGCAACAGTATCAAGAAATGGCATATAGCTTATGTTTTGATATTCAAGCAAACGGTTTGGTACACTGTCGATATGCGTATAAGCAAACTTTGTAGCACTATATTCAAGCGATTTGTTAGTAAAATTGACTGCGTTCATACCGGGAGCCGAAATTTTGAAATGCACCAATTTATCGTTACTGAACAGGGTAAAATTTCCCTGCTCATCGCTAAATGTGTTCACACCCACGTTCCATTCTTTATTCCAACCACGTATTACGGCGCCGGCAACAGGTTTTTCGGTAGTACCGTCGATTACCGAACCGTGTATCACAAAATTGGAATAGCCCAACATATTGTAATAATTCACGGGACGTTGTTTCGTTTTGGGCTGATAATCAGAGAAATATGCAATTTCGGCAACTGCCGGTTTTGGAGTACCATATATGATATATTTATTTTTTGCGGTAACAACGCTGTCGCGTGTGTTCAACAGCGCGGTGTGCCGCACATTAAAATCGCCGCAACAAGTTTCTTTAAAATTACTCCAACCATAGCCATGCGCTTCTTGAAATTCCCACCAACCATAGCCAATTGCACCGCAATCACGTGCAAATTCATAGCTTTTTTTCAAAAATTGCCGTTGATATTCGTATGGCACGGTATCGTTATCGGCAGGCAGGGCGGTTTCGCCTATCATAAACGGTTTGTCAATGTAGGTGCTATACCAATATATTTCGTTCAACGCACGCAAGGGGTGGTAAGTGTGAAAACTCACAAAATCAACATCAAGTAATTGTGCGTCCCAACGGAACACTTCGAGCGGCTCGGCAAAACCAATAGTAAATAATTGATGCGGCGCAAGGCGCGTCATCATAGCTCGCCAACCGGCTACAATGGCTACTACATCTTCTTTGCTCCGTTTGCCGTTTTTATCGAAATACAGCGGTTCGTTTATAAAATCGTAGGTAAAAATTGTAGGCTCGGCGCAAAAATGTTGCAATAATTTTTCGGTAAAAAATTCCAAATCTGCGTTTTCAACCGGCTCCTTTATAAGCAACATCAGTTTCAAATCATTTTCACGGGCAATTCTTACCACCGTATCGAGTGCTCGTAAAATTTCGGCATAATTTTCTTTGACAAAAATTTTCTTACCGTCAGCTTCATAAAAATTTTCGCCCGATGTGCGGTCGAAACATAAACGAATGGTGTTAAAACCCATTTCTCGAATGTATTCAAAATGCGCACGAAAACGCTCGTTAATTTCGGCTGCCGTTTGCAAACCGGCTATTCGCTTATCTTCATAATACCTGTGCGGCGAAAGCACAAAAGTATCGTTTACCACACGCCAATTAAGCACATAATTTATCATTAACGGAAAAAACGCGGTATCGTTCAATTGAAATTCATTACCATTCAACTGCACAAATTGCGATTTTAGCGAAGCTTCAACACAACAATTTTGTCCATTTTTTGAATGAGGCGTTTTGCAGGAAAAAAAAGTTACGATGCAAAAAAGAAGAAATACGATTTTTTTCATGAGTGAAATATTTATCACAAAAATATATAAATAGTAATACGAATAGCATTGTGAATTGAAATTTTATAAACTATTTTTGCAAAATAATAATTTATAATTTTTTGTATGCAAAAAATCATCTCAATCCTCAAAACTCACCTGTATTTTCCGGTTACACTTATGCTTGTAAGCGTTTTGCTACGCATGTACGAAATGTGTGCTCTCGTATTTTTTTCGTCAAGCGGTGCAGTGCCGTTGGGCAATGTTGTGCACGGTTTGTTTGCCGATTGGCTTTTTATAGCATTTGTGAGTTTGTGTTTTTTTCCGGCTTTTGTACTTATGAATTTTATTCATAAGAAAACAGCAATTGTAATAACATATTGTATTTCACTATTATACATAGTATTGCAAACGCTTTTTGTAGAATATTTCCGCACAATGCTCTACCCGCTCGACAGTGTTATTTTTAGTTACAAACCTGCTGAATTGCTTTCGATTGTGCAACTTTCGGCAACGGGCAACTTTGCGGTTTTAGCGGCAATTGCGCTTTGTATGCTCGGTAGTTTTGCGGTTATTTACCAGCTTTTAGCGCATAAATTTCAAATTTTTGAAAAATTTAGCATATTTAATCTGTGTACACTGATTTTTATTATGTGCGCCGCTTCGTGGCATATTTTCCGTCCGCGATACCAAAAATTCGACAATGAATTTCGTTTTTTTGTAACTGTCAACAAAGTTGAATATTTTACATCGAGTGTGTTTACGCATTTTTCCGATAAAAAAGAATTTAACAGCAACGAAACCGGCGTAGCGTTGAAAGACTTTCAGAACGACAATCCGCACAAGGAATTTATGTCACTCAATTTTCCGTTGCTGCACCGAAATACCAATACCGATGTACTTGGCGAGTTTTTTACATTCGGTGAGCAACGCCCGAATATTGTGGTTATTATATTTGAAGGTTTGGGAAGTGCTGTGAGCGGCACACATGCCACGCTTAGTTTAACGCCTTTTGTCGATAGTTTGGCGGCGCAATCGCTTTCGTGGAGTAATTTCCTTTCAAATTCGGGACGAACCTTTGGCGTGTTGGCAAATATTTTTGGCTCTTTGCCTTTTGGCGAAAATGGTTTTACATTTATTTCGCCGCAAATGCCTCAACACCAATCGCTTATTTCAATTTTAAAAGAAAACGGTTATAGAGCCAATTTTTTCCACGGCGGGCTCACATGGTGCGATAATATTGCCGATTTTATGCGCCAAAACAACGTAGATGTGCTGCTCGACGATGCCAATTTCGACACCACAAAATACCGCCGCATAGCTCGCATAGAAGGCTCCGATTTTTCGTGGGGCTACCACGATGGCGATATGTTCACAGAATCGTTTTCGTACATTAGCAAAAGCACACAACCTCGTTTAGATATGTATTTAACCATTACCACACACAGTCCATGGTTTGTGCCCAACAAAGAAGAAACGCAAAAAGCTATGTTTCAAAGTCTTGCAAAAAAAGGAATTGTAGCAGGAACGCCACAATATGAAATTCTGCAAAAAAACAAAGATGCCGCCACCTGCTATTTTTACGCCGACCAAAGCGTACGCAATTATTTTACCGAAGCGCAAAAACAAGCGTGGTTTAACAACACTATCTTCATAATTACCGGCGACCACCGTCAAGATTTATTTTCGCCCGAATCAGAAATTGAGCAATATCACGTGCCGTTTATTGTGTATTCGCCCATGTTGAAACGAGCGGAACAATTTGCATCGGTTTCGTCGCATTTAGATATTACGCCCACGCTGCTTGGCATGCTTCACGCTAATTTTGGCATAGAAACGCCCGAATATGTGCATTGGTTGGGTAGCGAAATTGACACCGCTCGCGATTTCCGCAACATTCACAACATACCATTTATGAATAGTAATCGCAGTATTTCAGAATTTTTGTCGGGAATGTATTTTTTGAAAAACAATACATTGTTTGAAATTTCCGATGGTATGCGCACCCAACGCATACAAAACGATGAAATTCAATATGAAATAGCTCGTAAACTCAACAATTTCAAACAAGTGAATAGTTATGTTACTAAGCATAATAAGATAGTGGTTAGTGATTAGAGTATAGTGATTAAAAATTTGAGTATATTTGCACTTTATTAATCTTTAAATTTTACCGTTATGAGAAAAATAATTTACTTATTTTCTATAATAATATTATTGATTTCCTGCAAAAAGAGTAATGATATTAATTCAAGTATAGATGATACAGTGATTATTACTCCTATTCAAAAATCTTATTTTTCTATTACACACGATAAAATATTTTCTCTTAATTCTATTCCGTCTGGAGCAATTATAGATATTACTGTATATAAAAACAATACATATATTGCACCAAATAGCACTCAATATAATTCTTTACACATAGAATCTTGCGACTCAACTATAATAATGCCAGTTCCCTATATGTATAACAATAAATTTATAGGACTACATACGGGAGAAACAAAAATAAAAATATATGATGATAAAGATACTACATATTTTAATGTTGCTGTTATCAAAAGTGTAGACCACGATGAGCCTTTTTTAGTATTTGGCGCAAATAAAAATGCTGTTATAGAATATATGCAACCTTATTTGGATGACGATTTTTATTATGGATTTAAAAAAGTGGAAATAAAAGATAATATAGATGAAACAATAGATATTATTCGTTACCGCAAAAACAGCGTTGTCTCTTATCACATATCTAATTACAAGAAAAAATATTTTTATGATACTGATTATTATTTTAAAGACAACAAACTTATAAAAGTTGCAATGGATTTACAAAATAGCCCACATGGTATTCCTTATTGGAATATTTATTATTTTTACCAATATTATAAAAAAGAATCTCAAACTATATATGAAACAGTCAGTTTGCCGACTGATATAAAATCTGTTTTTATTTTTAGAAAAAACAACAACATTGAAATAAATGTAAGAGGAATAAAACGACAGCCTGAAACATATGAAGGAGAGCCTTATTACTGTTATGATGCTATGTTTTATCCGAGATGATTTTACAAAAAAATCCCGCTAAAAAATGGTTGAAAATTTGTTTCGGCAACAGGGAGTCATTATTTTTATGAAAAAAATGGTGTAAAATCGCCGCCTGCTCGCGCGGACGTGCCGTGCTTGTTGCACAACTAAACGACCAGCAAAAATAAACTCACATTTTTTTTGTAATTCACTGATATTTAGTATCTTTACGCAAAGATAAGAAAATTATGCA
>WQTX01000093.1 GCA_009786075.1 Bacteroidota bacterium
GCAATGCTTATGGGAGCGGTTATTATTGCAATTCGTCCGTATGTTATACAATTATATAATTTAGATGCCGAAGGCGTGCGCAATGTGTCGTACCTGATGCTTTTTATGGCGTGTGTAATGTGGGTAAAAGCAAGTAATGTGATTTTCAATGGCGGCATACTGCGTGGTGGTGGTGATACCAAATATAGTATGTTCATAGACATTGGCGGCGTGTGGCTGGTTGGCATTCCCATGGGCTACATTGCGGCATTTGTGCTGAATTTACCTATATATTTTGTAGTACTCTGTGTGTATTCCGAAGAATTTGTGAAAATGATTGTTGGTTTTCATCGCTTTTTGTCGAATAAGTGGTTGAGGAATTTGGTGAGGAAATAATTCATAATTTATAATTTACAAATTACAATATAAATTGTATCTTTGTACCATGAAGATAAATATACAACAAATCAAACAACGTTTCGGAATTATTGGCAATTCGCTGCCGCTCAATAGGGCTATTGAAACTGCTATACAAATTGCTCCTACCGATTTGTCGGTGTTGATTGTTGGCGAAAGCGGCACAGGAAAAGAAGTTTTTTCGCAAATTATTCATCAAAATAGCGCACGCAAACACCACCAATATATAGCCATAAATTGTGGCGCAATTCCCGATGGCACAATTGATTCTGAACTTTTCGGGCACGAAAAAGGTGCCTTTACCGGTGCAATTGACAGTCGCAAAGGCTATTTTGAATTAGCCGATGGCGGCACAATTTTTCTCGATGAGGTGGGCGAATTGCCGTTGAGTACGCAAGTGCGTCTGCTGCGAGTGCTCGAAGTGGGCGAATATATTCGTGTGGGTTCGTCAAAAATTCAAAAAACCAATGTGCGCATAATTGCCGCTACCAATAGTAATTTGCAAAAGGCAATTGATGCCGGAAAATTCCGTGAAGATTTATATTATCGGCTCAATCGAGTGCCAATTTCAATACTTCCGTTGCGTGAACGCCGTGAAGATATTCCGCTTTTGTTCCGGAAATTTTCAACAGATATTTGTGAAAAACACGGTATTCCGCTTTTGCGTTTGGACGATGCCGCTAATGAATTGCTCAAAAATTATTATTGGAAAGGCAATATTCGCCAATTGAAAAATATAGCCGAACAAATTTCTATTCTTGAGAGTGAACGAAATATTTCAGCGCAAACTTTGGCAGCATATTTGCCGCAAACGAATCAAAATCAAGCACTTGCAATTATTGCGAAAGACAACTCAAATGCAAATTATGCCAACGAACGCGATTCGCTGTTTCAATTACTTTTTGATTTGAAAAAAGATATGAGCGAACTGAAAAAACTCGTGTTTGATATTCTCAATTCAAGCGAAAGCGAGTTGCAGTTGTCGAACGAAAATGCACAAATGTTACAAAAAATATATACCACCGATTTGGCATATTATGATAAGCAAAAACAAAAACAGGAAGAGGAACTGATTGAATATGAAACAGTTAATAATTCAATTTCGCAGATTGAAGATGCGCAGGAAATAGAAGAAAACACGCTCCTGCTTGCCAACAACGAAATGGATATAATAAAACGAGCGCTTGTAAAATACAGCGGTAAACGAAAATTAGCAGCCAAAGAACTCGGAATTTCGGAACGAACGCTGTATAGAAAAATAAAAGAATATAATCTTTAATGTGCCGATGAACCAATATGCTAATGTGCCAATAAGTTAATAAATTAATAAGTTGATAAATATGCTAATAAGTCAATTAAGTACTAACAATATATGTCGCCAATTTTCACATTGGCATATTTTCACATTGGCATATTTTCATATTGGCATATTGACACATCTCAAATCAACACTACTATTTTTCGCCTGCGCAGGTATTTTTGTTGCTTGTTCCGTAAAATACTCATTTACCGGCGCATCAATTTCGCCCGATATTAAAACATTTTCAGTGGCATACGTGCAAAACAATGCCGCTGTGAAAAATGCTGCGTTAAGCGATATTATTACCGAAGGTTTGAAAGATAAAATGCGTTCAAGCACCGGTTTGACCCTTGTAAGTGCAGGCGGCGATTTGCAGTTTGAAGGCGCAATTACCGATTATACTACTACGTTTCAGGGTGTTACGGCATCGCAAGTGGCTGCGCAATACCGTTTTACCATTAGCGTGCGCATGAGTTTTACCAACACCAAAGATGAAACCAAAAATTTCAATAAAACGTTTACACAATTTCGTGATTATCCGGTAACCGAAAGTTTTGCCTCGCTCGAAGATGGGCTTATCAGGCAAATTACCGAAGATATTATTGACGAAATTTTTATGAGCGCTGTTGCGAATTGGTAGGATTTAGACACAAGACAGATAGACAGAAGACTTTTAGACACAAGAAAAACAATTAATATCTATTGAATATCAATCGAATATCAAAGAACAAATAACCGTATAACCAAATCAACAAATAACCAAATGAATATACAAACATTTGAAACTTACGTAAAAAATCCTGCGCTTATCAATGCCGATGTGTGCAGTGAATTGCAAAAAATAACTGAAAGTTTTCCGTATTTTCAGGCGGTGCAAACTTTGCTGTTGAAAGGATTGAAAAATATCAATAATGCAAATTTTGATGAAGAATTGGCAAAACGAAGTATTTTTCTTGGCAATAATAAAGTGCTTTTAGATTTTTTGGCAAAAGAATTTTTGGTTGAGGAAAAAGTTGAGGTTATTGCTAAAAATGTTGAAATAGCCCCAATTGCCAACGAGGTAGTAATTGAAATTGCGAAAGAAGAGGAAGAATTAACATTTGAAAATGAAATGATTCCGCATGAAATTCCAGAAACGCCGAAAATTAGCAGTGCGATAGTTGAGGAAACTCCGGTTGATACTTCGACAGGCTCAGTAACCGATGTTTCGACAGGCTTAACAAATGAGCAGCAAGCAAATTTTGAAGATGAAATAATTTCGTTTGAACTGCACGAAACGCCGCAAGCTACTGTTGAGACGGTTGTAGAAACTACGCCGAATGTTGCGGAAGAAATGATTTCGTTTGAAATAGTTGAAGAAATAGTTGAAGATAAAAAAGAGAATGAAATAGATACAAATGATAAAGAAGAACAAACGGTAAACAACGAAATTGTTGAACAAAAAAATGAAACTCCGGCACAACCCGAAAAACCCCTTTCACTTGCCGAAACTATTTTGCTGCGTGTTCAACAAATGAAAAATAACGAAACAGCATCGTTTTCCGACACAAAAATTACCGAAAAAAGCGAAATTGATACTTCGACAAGTGGTACATTGAGCTTATCGAAATGCTCAGTAACCGGAAAATCACAGCCCCAAAATACACAACAAACGATTATTGATAAATTTTTAGCTTACGATGTGCCGCCACAAGTTGCTGTTGAAAATATAGCTGATAATCAGTACGATAAATCGGAGCGAAGCGTGCAGGAAGGCGAATATATAAGTGAAACAATGGCAAAAATATATGTGCAACAGAAAAAAAATGATAAAGCAATTAAAATCTATGAGCAATTAGCTTTGCAATTTCCACAAAAAAGTGTTTACTTTGCGCAAAAAATTTCGGAAATACAATACAATTAATATAAATACAAGAATATGAGCGCATTAATCTTAACATTAATAATTATTACAAGCATACTTTTAATACTGATAGTTTTAGTACAAAATTCAAAAGGTGGCGGTTTGGTGTCGAATTTTGCAGCAACCAATCAAATGATGGGCGTGCGCAAAACAACCGATTTCTTGGAAAAAGCAACATGGGGACTTGCAATTGCTCTTGTGTTTTTCTGTATAGTAGGCACCACAGCATTGCCAAAACGCCAAGTTGTTGAGCAACGTTCGTATTTCGAAGCAAATGCTCCACAAGTGGAAATGCCGCAAGGTATGCAAACTGCCGAAGGTTTGCATGAATAATTTTTTCAATGTGCCAATAAGCCAATGGCAGATGTGCCAATGAATTGAAATACGATAAGAAGTATATAAAATGTCAGAATGTCAGTGAACGTTCTGACATTTTTTATAATATGACGAAAAACATGATTAAATATGACAAAAATTCATATTTTACATGCAATATTTTGCATGGCACAATTTATGAGAAGCACAAATCAAAAAAATAAAACAATTGTTAAACTTAAAATAATACAAAATTATGGCAGAAGTTACAGGAAAACCACTTGCAGGTAAAGTATTGGTAAAACCGCAAGAGGCAGAACAAAAAACAGCAAGCGGAATTTTTATTCCCGATTCGGCAAAAGAAAAACCATTGACCGGCAAAGTAGTGGCTGTAGGGAAAGCAAAAAAAGACGAAGAAATGGAAGTTGCCGTAGGCAATACCGTATTGTACGGAAAATATGCCGGCACAGAACTGAACATCGACGGCGAAAATTATTTATTACTTTCACAATCAGATGTTCTTTTAATATTATAAATAGAATACGATAACGCTTAACCGTCATTCCTGCGAAGGCAGGAATCTCTTCAAAAATGCACCTACTTATTAGGAGATTCCTGCCTTCGCAGGAATGACGTAAAGCTCGAATGTGTTCAATCAACAAAATAGTAGTTTCAAATTTAATAAAAATAAAAAAATATGGCAAAAGAAATAAAATTCGATATTGAAGCCCGCGATTCATTGAAACGCGGCGTTGATGCGTTGGCAAACGCAGTAAAAATAACCCTTGGTCCAAAAGGACGCAATGTAGTAATTGAGAAAAAGTTCGGCGCTCCGCAAATTACCAAAGACGGCGTAACGGTGGCAAAAGAAATTGAACTCTCTAATGCGTTTGAAAACATGGGCGCACAAATGGTAAAAGAAGTGGCATCGAAAACCAACGATACTGCCGGCGACGGAACAACCACCGCTACAATTTTGGCGCAAGCTATTGTAAGCGTGGGACTTAAAAACGTTGCTGCCGGTGCAAATCCAATGGATTTAAAACGCGGTATCGACAAAGCGGTAACTGCCGTAGTTGCAAACTTAAACAGCCAAACAGAACAAATTCCAAGCGACGGCGACAAAGTAGAACAAGTAGCTCGCATTTCGGCAAATAATGATGAAGAAATTGGTCGCTTAATTGCCGAAGCAATGAAAAAAGTGAAAAAAGAAGGCGTTATTACCGTTGAAGAAGCAAAAGGAACCGAAACAACCGTAGAAATTGTTGAAGGTATGCAATTCGACCGTGGTTATATTTCGTCGTATTTTGTAACAAATACTGAAAAAATGGAAGCCATACTTGATAATCCTTTCATTTTGTTGTACGACAAAAAAATCTCGACAATGAAAGAATTGATGCCGATTTTAGAAGCAGTTGTTCAAACAGGTCGTCCGTTATTGATTGTTTCGGAAGATGTTGACGGCGAGGCTCTTACAACACTTGTATTGAATAAACTACGTGGTTCGTTGAAAATTGCAGCCGTAAAAGCTCCGGGTTTTGGCGACCGTCGCAAAGAAATGTTGCAAGATATTGCCGTACTTACCGGCGCAACTGTGGTTTCCGACGAAGTTGGTTTGAAATTGGAAGCTGCCGGAATGGAAGTACTTGGCTCATGCGAAAAAATCACTATCAACAAAGATAATACGATTGTGGTAGGCGGTGCAGGCGAAAAAGCGCAAATAGAAGCTCGTGTGGCGCAAATTCGTTCGCACATTGCAACCACAACTTCGGATTATGATAAAGAAAAATTACAAGAACGTCTTGCAAAACTTGCAGGCGGCGTGGCAGTGCTTTACATTGGCGCAGCTACCGAAGTTGAAATGAAAGAGAAAAAAGACCGTGTTGATGATGCGTTAAGCGCAACACGTGCAGCGGTTGAAGAAGGAATTATTCCTGGTGGCGGCGTGGCGTTAATTCGTGCGCAAGCTGCTCTTGATGCTGTCAAAGTTGAAAACGACGACGAATTGACCGGTGTTCAAATTATCCGCCGAGCAATTGAAGAACCACTTCGCCAAATTGTGGAAAATGCCGGTGGTGAAGGTTCGGTAGTAGTGCAAAAAGTACGTGAAGGCAAGGGAGCCTTTGGTTACAATGCCCGCACCGATGTGTACGAAGACCTAAAAGCCGCAGGAATTGTTGACCCGAAAAAAGTAACTCGTATAGCGTTGGAAAATGCAGCTTCGATTGCAGGAATGATGCTCACAACCGAGTGTGTTATTGCCGAAGAGAAAAAAGATGAGCCTGCTATGCCAATGGGTGCGCCGGGCATGGGCGGTATGGGGGGAATGATGTAAATCATTTTCTTAGACAGAAGACTATTAGACGGAAGACTGATAGACTTTTTAAAAAAGTGACTGAAAAGCGAATTGGAAACAGTTCGCTTTTTTTATTTGGGAATTTGAGAAATGTTAATTATATTTGCGGTTATAAAATTAATAATTATGCAAGCAACAGTATCACGTCAACCATTAAATGCAATGCAGATACATTTTTTGCAATCATTACAGTTTGTAAAAACAGAAGAAATGTATCAAGAATTAAGACAAATTATTAGCGACTACTATTTTAAAAAATTAGATAAGGAAACTGATAAATGGTGGAAGGAAAACGATATGACCACAGAAAAGTTTAACGAAATGACCAAGGATATACATTATAGAACACCCTATAAATGAAAATAGTATTAGATACAAATTGTTTAGTAGCTACTGTAGCAAACAAATCTGATTATCGTTGTATCTTGACAGCGTTGCAACAAGGGTTCTATAAATTATATTTTTCCAACGATATTTTTTTTGAATATGAAGAAGTTTTGACACGTTTTTACTCAAGTCAAATAGTTTCTAATTTTCTGAATTTTATTCTTTATTCTCCAAACGCAATTCAGATTACCCCTTATTTTCAATGGAATTTAATTACTGCCGATAACGACGACAATAAATTTGTAGATTGTGCTTTGAATGCAGGTGCAGATTATATTGTTACCAACGATAAACATTTTAATATCTTGAATAAAATAGATTTTCCGTCGATAACAGTGATTGATATTGATATGTTTAAAGATATACTATTGGAAAAACACTTATAATTCGCCACAATCAATATTTTTTCTTGATTTTGGCGAGATATAGCATTATTTATTCCACGTCAGCATACCACTCCCCATATATATCATCTTCTTATTTTCCAGCAAAAAATCAATTACCTCTTTAATATCTTCTTCGGCGTAATCCATGCTTGCAACGAGTTCGTGTACCGCCACAGGTTTTTCGGCAAGTCGTTTTTTCATATCTTCTATAATATAGTCGAATTGTAATTTATTGACTTTCATTGCATTGCGTTTGCGACACACATCACAGTTGCCGCAACGCTGTTTACCGGTTTCGCCAAAATATTCCAACAATTGCAAACTGCGGCACTTGCTTTGATTGCCCACATAATCAATTATGGCATCTATTCGTTTCTTATTTTGCTCTTTGCGAAAGGCAATGTTGTCATACGAAAACAAGAGATTTTCCAGCGGCAACCGTTCTTCACTGTACATTAAAATCGGATTTTGCTTGGCTTTGTAATAACCTATAATTCTGCGTTGCGAAAGAGCTATTAAATATTGTGTAATATTTTCGGGCGTTGTACCTGCTTTTTTTGCCAAACTTTCTTCCGAAATTGTTACAAAATCGGTAAAAATACCTTCGTAATTGCGCAAAATAAGTTTTATAAATGCGTCAAATTCACGGTTTTCAACCTGAAATTTATACAATTCATTACGATTGACGTGAAATTTTGCCCGTGAATACCGTTCGGCAGCATCGGAAAATACAAGATAACCTTCGTCTTCTAAAATTTTCAAAGAATTGAAAGTCATCACAATTTCCAATTTGAACTGTGCGCAAAATTCGGCAATAAAAAAATCGAAAACTCGCCCTTTTGCCTCGCCAATTGCTACTTGAAAATAATTGCCCAACGCTTCGTACACCCTTTTTATATAGGCGTAATCCGGATATTTTTTCGTAAAATTGGTACGAATAGTTGTAATATCTTGTTTGTTGTAAAGCAACACGGCAAAGGCTTCTTTTTCGTCGCGTCCGGCACGTCCGGCTTCTTGAAAATAGGCTTCGAGCGATTCGGGAACGTCCAAATGCAGCACAAAACGCACGTTGGGTTTGTCAATTCCCATACCGAAGGCGTTGGTGGAAACCATAACCATATTGTTCGATTTTGTCCATGCCTCCTGTTTCATTTGGCGCACATCGCTGTCTAATCCGGCGTGATAATAATCGGCATTTATGCCTTTTTGTTGCAGCAAATAGGCTGTTTCTTTGGTTTGCTTGCGAGTGCGCACATACACAATTCCCACGCCTTTTACCTTTTTGCACAAATTCAAAATGTAGCCAAGTTTATCTTGTTTTTCCTTGACAATGTAAGTCAAATTTTTGCGTTCAAAACTTTTTGTAAGCACATTGTGTGCGCGAAATTCAAGTTTATTTTGAATATCTTCTGCCACTTGGGGCGTTGCGGTAGCCGTAAGAGCAAGTATGGGAACTTGCGGAAAAATGCTGCGCAACTGCGGAATTTGCATATACGACGGACGAAAATCGTAGCCCCATTGCGAAATACAATGCGCTTCGTCAACGGTAATCAGGCACACGTTCATCAATTTCACTCGTTCCAAGAATAACGGCGTTTGCAAACGTTCGGGCGAAACGTAGAGAAATTTCACACCGCCATACACGCAATTATCGAGCGCAATGTCGATTTCGCTATACGAAAGTCCCGAATAGATTGCCACCGCCTTAATTCCTTTGAGTTTCAAGTTATCAACTTGGTCTTTCATAAGCGCAATAAGCGGCGTAACCACTATGCAAATGCCCTCTTGTGCCAGCGCCGCCACTTGAAACGTAATAGATTTTCCGCCGCCGGTGGGCATTAGTGCAAGCGTATCGTTGCCATTGTAAGCGCTTTCTATGATTTCGCGTTGCAACGGGCGGAATTTTGAGAATTTCCAATACTTGTATAATATGGTTTCGAAAGAATTCATACGCTTTGTGAAAAAACAGCGAAATGTAGGAATTTTATTGCTAATAACGCTCAAATGCGAATGTTTATTTTTGATTGGAAGCGATTAATTATATGATAAAGTATTGCTTTTTGTTTGCTGCAACCGACAATTTGCATTATAAATTGTTGGCTACAGCAAACAATTTGTTCCTAAAAATAATTGTCAATTATCAATAAATGTCTATTTTTGCTCGTTTCTTATTAAAAATTAATCAAATGAAAACAAAATATATCACCTGCGTCCTCGTATTATGTAGTTTTTGTGGTTTTTCACAAGCCGGTAAAGTAGGAAAAAAAGAACCTGCGACCATAGTAACCATGGGCAACAAACAAATTTCGACCACCGATTTTATGTGGTTTTACAACAAATATAATTCATATTTAGACGACAGTTTGCGCCTGAATTTCGACGATGCCATGAATTTATTTGTGGATTACAAAATGAAAATTTTTGAAGCAGAACGCCAACTTTTGGACACCAGCGCACGCTTCAAAGACGAGTTTAACACCTATTTGCAAGCTGAAGCAAAATCATTTTTGTTTAACACCACTCAAGCCGATGAAGCGTTTACAAAAATGGAATATGAGCGGTTGAAAAAAGATTACCACGTGGAACATTATTTTGTAAAGTCTTCGCGCTTTGCCGCACCTGCCGATACGCTTGCAGCCTACAATAAAGCGTTGAAAATCAAAAAAGATGCACAGCGGCTTGGTAGTTTGAACAAAGCAATTGAATTGAACACAAAAAATGATACGGCGGCACAGAAAAAAAGCGATGATTTGGGCTACGTAACCGCTCTTTTGCTGCCTCTGAACTATGAAAATGCCATATATGCGGCAAAAAAAGGCGACGTTGTTGGTCCAATTGCCACCGATTATGGCTATTATATTGCAAAAGTTTTAGATGTTCGCCCCACCTTTGGGCAATCGCAAGTTTCAATTGTGGTGTTTTATCCCGATGCCGAAAAAAGTGATAGTTCGTGGGCGGCAATTAAGGGGCAAGCCGGAGCAGCGTATGCGAAATTGCAAGCCGGTGTTGATTTCAAAACTGTGAGCGACACCTATAATGTGCACCCACAACTAAAAAAAGATGTTGGCGCAATTGGTTGGGTCGATAATTCTATGCGTTTTGACCCGCAATTGAAAGAAGATATTTTTGCATTGCGCAACGTTGGCGATTTTTCGGAACCTAAAAAATATGAGTATGGGTATGTGATTTTTTATATAACTGGCAGAGAGGCAATGCCTTCGTATCAATCTTTCCAAAAATCGGTGGCGCAAAGTTTGAAAACCGACCCTTCGCGCAAAAATTTACCGCACCGCGAAATGCTTGCCGCTCAACGCAAACTTTCGAAAATGAAAGTAAATTCGGCAAATGTTGAAGAATTTGTACAAAAAGTAGACAATTCTATTTTGCTCGGCAAATGGGAAAAACCACAATTTACGCTTAATAAAATATTGTTTACCATTGGCGACAGCACCTATTATTATAATGATTTTGCGAAATATTTGGAATTGAAACAACAAAATAAAAGTGAAGCCGATAAAGGAATTTTGGTGCGCAAACGTTTGGAAGATTACCAAAATTCGCTGCTCGAACAGTATGCAATGACTTCGTTGGCAAACCAAAATCCGCAATTCACGGCAATTATGCAGGAATATCACGATGGTATGATTATTTACGAATTGCTCGACAAAGAAGTGTTTTCGAAAGTTACCACCGATAGCGTGGGTTTGTATAATTTTTATGTAAACAATCCGCAGACTGCTCCGCAAAGTGTTGAATTTCTGAAATTTACATTTAGCAATGTAAAAGAATTAAAAGCAGTTGAAAAAGTGCTGAACAAGCCAACGATAAAAGTAGCTTCGGGCATAAAAACGTTGCACAAAAATATACCAACAATGCAAATAGACACGTTGCGCCTTTCGATTGATGATTTTTCTACACTTGTTAAGAATGTACCATGGGCAAAAGGTTCGCAGCATAGATTGACCGAAAAGCAAATAGTGTATGTAGCTGAAGTTTTTGAACCACATCAAATGAGTTTTGAAGAAAGCAAAATGCAATTACTGCCTTTGTATCAAGAATATTTGGAGCATGAAATGATGAAAAATTTGCGTGAAAAATACCCTTATACAATAAATCAAGAGGTGTTTGAAGCAGTTAAAAACAGGAATTAGGAGTTAGGGATTAGGAAACGAGGAATGTAGGGGCAATCCCTTGTGGTTGCCCAATTAAACAATGAATATCTACGAATATCAATTGAATATCAATCGAATATCTATAAATATCAATGAATATCTTAAAACAAATAATCGTCCTTTTAACAACCTCGTTTTTATTGTGCGTTTCCTGTTCCGAAAAAGCAAACAATGACGAAAATATAGTCGCTCGTTTTGGCGAAAAATATTTGTACAAAGAGCAAATTTTGCCATTAATTCCTGTCAACGCAACGGTTACCGATAGTGCCGATTTTATAAAAACCTACATTCAGTCGTGGGGCATGAAAAATGCTTTGTTTGAGAAAGCGGAGCATAATATCAGTTATAAAAACGATGAAATTGAGGAACAAGTACAACGGTTTCGTGCCGAATTGTATATAAATAAATACGAGGAACTGTTTGCCCAGCAAAAATTAGATACTATAATCACAATCACGCAGTTGGACGCCTACTACGCCACGCATAAAACAGCGGAATTTATATTGGAATACGATGTGGTAAAAGTACTGTTTGTGCAACTTCCCAAACAGTATGTAACACCCAAACTCCGTCAAACTTTTGCAACAAACAGCGTTGACGATTTAGACCATTTAAAAGATTTGTGTGGTCAATATTCAACAAAATTTTATTTGGACGATAAGTGGGTAAACTTAGAACTATTGAAACAAGAAATTCCAAAATCGCTCAGCACGCAGGAATTGTTAAATCCCCGAGGCGTGATAATTGATTTTGAAGATAACGTATATTTTATAAAAATAACCAATCATATTTCAGCAGGCAAACCGGCTCCCCGTGAAATGATGTACGAAAGAATTGCAGCTAATTTACTCTACAAACGCAGAATAGAATTGCTCAACACTATGCGCACAAAGGTGTATCAAGATGCGTTGCGTAAAAATGAATTTGAAATTTTTTATAAATAGGGCAATGTGCCGTAATGCTCTTATTTCTTGTTGTTAAATCAATTAAACGACCATCTTAAAGCTTGGTTATTGCAAACAAATACATTGTAATTTAGTCATGTCAAATAAAGAACTAAACTTAGGGACACCCGAAAAATTTTCATTAATATACTTTTTTTTACACTATACGCTGTTTCGTGTGCTGTTTTTCTTTTGGTACAAACGCATACAGGCAACCGGTTTGAAAAATTTATATGCGCACAAAACCACAATAGTTGCACCCAATCATCAGAATACGGCAATGGATGCGCTTGTGGTGCTCGGTGTTTCTGCCCGTTCAATGGTGTGGCTTGCCCGTGCCGATATGTTTAATAGCAATCTTGCCCGTCCGGTTTTGCAGTGGATGAAAATTATGCCGA
>WQTX01000094.1 GCA_009786075.1 Bacteroidota bacterium
TGATTTTATGGCACTTGCACCCGAAGTTGAATTGATTTCGACATCGGTAGGAGCAAGCGACCAAGCTGGTTTTTCTGCGCTTATATTAGGTGCGAACAACAACACGATTTCTATGATTATTCGTTTACCAAATAAGAATAAACGCAACCGTTCGGTGTTTGAAATTGCCGAAGTGTTCCGTCAATATTTGAGCGAACGCTCCGATGTGGTAAATAATAGTGTGAAAACAGGCGGCATGATGATGGGCGGTCAGCAAAATACGGTAAATGTTGAAATATTTGGTTACGATTTTGAAACTACAAACCGCCTGACCGAAGAATTGCGAACTAAAATACGAGATGTGCCCGGAGCGCGTAATATTTCGGTTTCGCGTGAAGAAGACCGTGCCGAATTGCGAATTAATTTTGATAAGGAAAAACTTGCTCGCAGCGGATTAACTTCGGCACAAGTGGCTATGGCTATTCGTAACCGTGTGAATGGTTTTGTTGCCGGTTACTTCAAAGAAGATGGCGATGAATATGATATTGTTGTTCGTTTGAAAGAGGAATTCCGCAGTTCTATTTCCGATATTGAAAATATGACATTGCAGACGCCAATGGGAGCACTTATAAAAGTAAATGAATTGGCTACGGTAGAAGAATTTTGGGCGCCGCCAACGATAGAACGCAAAAGCCGTCAGCGTGTGGTAACTATTTCGGTTACTCCGGTGGGAGTTTCGTTGCTCAAACTTGCAACGGAAATCAAAAAAGTTGTTGCTGATACCGATATTCCGCAAGGTGTGGTGGTTAACGTGGGCGGTACTTACGAAGACCAAATGGAATTGGTGTGGGATATGCTTACGCTTATGTTGCTGATTATTTTGCTGGTATATATTGTAATGGCATCGCAATTTGAAAGTTTCTCGAAACCGTTCTTGATTTTGCTTGGCTCTATTCCATTCGCATTTGCAGGTGCAATGTTTGCACTGTACCTTGCCGGCGTAGATTTGGAAATGGTTGGTATGCTTGGTATGGTACTGCTCGTGGGTATTGTTGTGAAAAACGGTATTGTACTCGTGGACTACATCAACCTTATGCGCGACCGCGGCTACGAACTTCACGAAGCAATTGCACTTTCGGGCGAAAGCCGTTTACGACCGGTGCTTATGACTGCTCTTACCGCAATTCTCGGTATGGTGCCTATGGCGCTGAGTACCGCCGAAGGCTCTGAAATGTGGGTGCCGCTTGGTATTGTGGTTATTGGCGGTTTGATATTTGCCACGGTGGTAACTCTGGTAATTGTACCGGTGCTCTACGCAGTTATTTCACGCCACGGCGAACGCGATAAAGAAGCCGAAATACGCAAATCGTATATTTTCTTCGACCAGAAATTGTCGGAGCAGGATTTGGAAGACATACATAGAAAATATTAATTGATTATTTGTTGATTTGGTTATTTGCTTATTTAAGTGAAAACCAAATCAACAAATCAGCAAATCACCAAATAATCAAATCAACAAGAAAGAAATGAAAGCAGTAATGATAATATTCAGCCAAGCGCACACCGAACGTGTGGAATACATATTTAATCGTTTGGAAATAAAAGGATTTACCTATTGGGAAAATGTACAGGGCGAAGGTTCAAAAACAGGCGAACCGCATCGTGGAACGCACACATGGCCCGAAATGAACAACAGTATTCTTACCGTTGTGGAAGACGACCGTGTGCACGAACTTTTAGTTGCCGTGCGCAAATTAGACAACCGTAGCAAAGATGCCGGTATTCGTGCATTTGTGTGGAATATTGAGCAGGCGATTTAGGTTTTAGGGGACGAGGCTTAAAGCTGTAATAGATTGCTTCACTTCGTTCGCAATGACGCTCTTTCGAGGGTTAGCACAAATCAACAAAAGAGCGTCATTGCGAGGAACGAAGCAATCCATTTTTTTCTGAAATTTTTTATTACCTAAAACACAAAAAGACACGAAGAATATTTTACATAAATTTTGAATATTAGGTTAATAACGGGTAATCATAAAAAATTATAATTAATAATTTGTAATTTATAATTGAAAGATTATTTTTGCAGAAACTATAAATTACAAGACCAAATGGAAGAAGAAGTAGAATTAATAATGGACGATGCAAAATCACGCATGCACGGACCATTGAATAGATTAGACCAGGAATTAATAAAATTGCGTGCCGGAAAAGCAAGCCCTTCAATGTTGGAAGGAGTGAAGGTAGATTATTACGGAGCACCCACGCCTCTGAGCCAAGTTGCCAACATAAGCACACCCGATGCCCGCACACTCATAGTGCAACCATGGGAAAAAAACATGATTTCGCCTATTGAAAAAGCTATTTTAGCTGCCAATTTAGGTCTCACGCCCATGAATGATGGTATTTTGATACGAATTTCAATTCCAATACTTACCGAAGAACGTCGCCGCGACCTTGTAAAACAAGTAAAATCGGAAGCCGAAAATGCAAAAGTAAGTATTCGCAACATTCGCCGCGATGCCAACGATATGTTGAAAAAACTTCAAAAAGACGGTTTGCCCGAAGATGTGTTGAAAGACAAAGAAGCCGAAATGCAAAAACTAACCGATGCCGCTATCGCAAAAGTTGATGAAAAAGTAGCTCAGAAAGAGGCTGATATTATGAAGATATAATTTAAAAAATAATGTCCGAAATATTCGGCAGTTTTTCCTTTTATCTTTCTTTATTTTTCTAATAACCAATCAATTACGTTTCTCTTTTGTATTCCTTCAATAATGACATTGTCGTAGTCAAGCGTTAAAAGATATTTAGGGTAGTTGTCCCTTATAGTTCTAAATGACGAAACTTCTCGTTCAAAGGTTTTTTCGTCATTAACGGTGTAGGCAACTTGATAATATTCTCGTTCATTGTTGGCTTTTTGTACGATAAAATCAACCTCTTTGTCATTGTTTTTACCAACAAAAACCTTTCCGCCTCTACGCAAAAGTTCCAAATAGACAACATTTTCCAATTTATGCCCCAAGTCTGTATCGTATTTATTAGTTTGAGTAATATTTCTCAAACCTAAATCAATCATATAATATTTTTCGTTGGTTGATAACAATTCTTTGCCTTTTATGTCATATCGCGGTGCACTGTAAAGAATATAAGATTCTGTAAGATAGCCGATTAATTTTATAACGGTGTTGTGTGAAATTTTTTTGTCAGAATATTTATTCAGTTGTTCGGCAATATTGGTGGGCGAAACCAAAGAGCCGACAGAGTTAAACAAAAACTCTATAATACGTTGTAAATTGTCAAATTTCCGCAATTTATGCCGTTTTACAATATCTTTTTTTATGACCGTATCGTAAATTGATTGCAGATAATCATTTACAAGTTCGGGTGCGGTTTTGGAAAGATTAACGGCTTCGGGAAAAGTGGAATTATTGATAAATTGTCGAAAAAGGCGGTCGGTATTTTTTTCTTCGGAAAAAGCGAGTGTGTATTCTGAAAAAGAAAATGGGTGCAAGTTGATTGCGATATAGCGACCTGTCAGCAAGGTTGCCAATTCGCTCGAAAGCAAATAAGCATTAGAGCCTGTTACATAAAGGTCAATATTTTTCTTGACAAACAAACTATCCACAAGTTTCTCAAAATTGGTTATTAGTTGCACCTCGTCAAGAAAAACATAGTTTTTTTGATTGGGATTTGTTTTTGATAAAACTTCGTCATAAAGTGCTGTCCAATCGCTAAATTTAATATTTTCTCGTTCTTCAAAGTTAAAGAAAACAATGTTATCGGGACTAACGCCCGATTTCAACAATTCATTGCGAAACGCTTCTAAAAGCGTAGATTTTCCGCAACGGCGCACACCTGTAATAACCTTTATTAAATCTTGGTCTTTGAGTAGTCGTAGTTTTTGCAAATAAATTTCTCTTGTTATCATAAAAATAAAATTTTTGCAAAGATACAAATTAATGACGAAAACTGCAATTTATTGCAGTTTTCGTCATTAAGAAATTTTTTATTTGGTTTGGAATATGGAATTTCGCTCGTTGTAGGCAGTTTTTATTGCTTAAAATGGCTTATTTTAGGCAATATTTTAGCGGATTGGGTTGTGCAACGGCTACGCTCGTTAGCGGCTGGGCATTTGCTGATAATTTATTGTAGTTTCGCTTTTCATCTCAATTTCATCAATAAATTGTTCCCATTTTCACATTCAGTTTTAAATTTTTCAATTAGCCAATCAAAATTACTGTCAAGAGAATTAATGAGTTCCATACAAATTTCAAATTCTCTCAAGTTTCTATGTAATTCTGCTGTCATAATTTTTTGATTAACATCTGTCGTGTCAAATAATTCTATCAATCTTCGGCAATTCTGCTCCCACAAAACTTCGTCATTTTCTTGGACAAAAATCTCTTTGTTATTTCGTAATCGGTCATTAAAAGACCACCAAATTCGTTGTCGAACAATTTTCTCTTTTTCTTTATCGTATTTCACAATGTCCATTTCTAAAAAACGGAACAAATCTGTAACATCTAAAAATTCTGCCCTGTCAGCTTTTTTACACTCTTTTTTACACTTTTCGCCCCACACATCACAAGTTCCGACTTCTTTCATCTCACTTAACCATAAAATAGTGTCACATTTTTTACATTTTGTGAGATTTGGAAATTCTGGAAGCATTGGGGCTATCATCTTACCGTCAGAATAGAGTGTCGAACCAAATGTGTTTCCACTGTTATTACTACCTTTCTTCAAAAGGTTTGAACATTTCGGACACTCATAAATATAATCGGGTCCGGGAGTATGTGCATTGGTCGTAAATGTAGCAACAACACCCAACATTAATACTGTAAAAATCTTTTTTAAATTACTTGAATTCATTGTCTTACACTTTTATATGTTATTAAATTTCTGTCTTCCAATCACTTGCTTTCTTTTCAATGCTCTGTCGCCCGCGCCTTGCCGCTAACATCATCGTAAATATATACGCAATAATACAACTTTTTTAAAAACATACAAAATATTGAAAACAACCATGTCCACAAAAAAAGCGACCCAAAAATAAGTCGCTTTTTACAGTCTTATGTCTATCAGTCTTACGTCTAAAAATCTAAATTAAATTCCAAACCCTTCTTTCAACACATCAACATAATCCAAACGCTCCCAGCCAAAGAATTGAACTTCTTTCATTACTTCTTTCCCGTTTTCTGTTACCATTACCGCTTGTGTGTAAGGATTTCTACCGAAATGTCCGTATGAAGCAGTTGGTAAGAAAATAGGATTTTTTAAACCGAAACGCTCAACAATTGCTGCCGGACGAAGGTCGAAAATTTCGCTTACAAGCAGGGCAATTTCGTTGTCGGAGAATAATGTGCCGTCGGCTTTTTTTGCTTTGCAGGTATTGTAGGTATTTACATAAATGCTTACCGGTTCGGCAATGCCTATGGCGTATGAAATTTGCACCAAACATTCGCGTGCAACGCCTGCGGCTACGATATTTTTTGCAATATGCCGTCCGGCGTAGGCTGCGCTACGGTCAACTTTCGATGAATCTTTTCCCGAAAATGCGCCGCCTCCGTGAGCGCCACGTCCGCCGTAGGTATCTACAATAATTTTACGACCGGTAAGTCCTGTGTCGCCGTGTGGCCCGCCAATTACGAATTTGCCGGTAGGGTTTACGAAAAATTTATATTCGTCGTCGAATAATCGGCGCAATTTTGCAGGGTAAGAATTGCGAGTGGGAGTAATCACGTGTTTTTTAAGGTCGGCGGCAATTATTTCTTGCGTTTCTTTGTCGCTTTTGCCCAACTCATCGTGTTGGGTTGAAATCACGATTGTGTCAATTTTCAGTGCTTTGCCGCTTTTGTCGTCATATTCTATGGTAACTTGCGATTTTGAATCGGGACGCAGGTATTTCATAAATTTGGTTTCTTTGCGAATGTACGCCAATCGTTCAAGCAAACGGTGCGAAATATCAAGCGTAAGAGGCATAAAATTTTCGGTTTCGTTTATGGCATAGCCAAACATCATGCCTTGGTCGCCGGCGCCCTGTTCAAGCGGATTTGAGCGTTCCACACCTTGATTAATGTCGGCAGATTGCTCGTGAATAGCCGAAATTACGCCGCACGAATCGCCGTCGAATTTATATTCGGCTTTGTTGTAGCCAATTTCGTTGATTACGGTGCGCGCTACTTTTTGTACATCAACGTAGCCGCTGGTTTTAACTTCGCCGCTCAACACTGCTAAACCGGTGGTTACAAGTGTTTCGCAGGCAACTTTTGAATTTGCATCTTGCGCCAAAAACGCATCAAGCAGAGCGTCTGAAATTTGGTCTGAAACTTTGTCGGGGTGTCCTTCCGAAACCGATTCCGACGTGAAAAAATAACTCATAGTATTAATTTTTTAAATTATACGTTAATTTTATTGTCAGAAAAATGGGAAAGGGCTAAAAGAATGGAACAGAAACGTTCCGTTGGTTTAGCATTTGTTTAGTGTGGTTGCAATCAACTCAAATCTTTCCACATTTTCCGTATGGCAAAAATAGGAATAATAATTAATAATTAATAATTAATAATGAGTTTTTTTTAAAACTCCGAAGTAAAATAAAACTCAATCTCCGGAAAATTCTGTTGCGCCATTTGCAGGGCAAACGATGTGTCGGCTAAAAATACATCTCTACCGTGTTTGTCGAGTGCCAAAAATTGATATTTGCGTTTTTTGAAATCGTCTAATTGCTCTTTGTTTGTGGAGCGAATCCAGCAGGCTTTGTATAAATTGAGCGGTTCGTAGCGGCAGGTGGCGTTGTATTCGTGTTTTAGGCGGTATTCAATTACTTCAAATTGCAGCGAGCCTACGGTGCCTATTATTTTTCGCCCGTTGTATTGATTGGTAAAAAGTTGCGCCACGCCTTCGTCCATCAGTTGGTCAATTCCTTTGTTTAATTGTTTGAATTTCAGCGGGTCGCCGTTTTCAATATAGCGGAACATTTCGGGTGAAAAACTTGGAATACCCGAAAAATGCAACTCTTCGCCTTCGGTTAAAGTGTCGCCGATTTTAAAATTACCGGAGTCGTACAAACCAATTATATCGCCCGGAAAAGCATCGTCAATCACTTGTTTTTTTTCAGCCATAAACGATGTGGGGTTCGAGAATTTCAATTGTTTTTCTTGACGCACGTGCAAATAATTTTTGTTACGCTCAAATTTCCCCGAACACACTTTTACAAAGGCAACTCTATCGCGGTGGTTGGGGTCCATATTAGCGTGGATTTTGAATACAAAACCCGTGAATTTATCTTCATACGGCGAAATTTCACGTTCTTTTGTCGTGGAATTTCGTGGCGAAGGAGCAATTTCCACAAAAGTATCTAACAATTCCTGCACTCCAAAATTATTAACCGCCGAACCAAAAAATACCGGTGCAAGTTCGGCACGGCGGTAAGCCTCAACGTCAAATTCGGGGTACACGGTTTCTACCAATTCAATTTCGTCACGCAAGGTTTGCGCCGATTCGGCACCTATATATTCGTCTATTTCGGAATTATTGAGATTTTCAAAATGAATGGCAGGTGTAACCTGTTCACGGTTCGATTCAAACAAACGCAGATTTTTGGAATACAAATTATACACGCCTTTGAAATTGTAACCCATACCAATACCCCACGCCAACGGGCGCACTTTTATGGCAAGCATTTGTTCAATTTCGTCGAGCAACTGGAATACATCTTTACCGTCCCTGTCCATTTTATTTACGAAAACCATCACCGGCGTGTTGCGCATACGGCACACTTCGGCAAGTTTTTTTGTTTGTTCCTCAACCCCCTTTGCCACGTCAATTACAATAATTACGCTATCAACAGCGGTGAGCGTGCGGTAGGTATCTTCGGCAAAATCCTTGTGCCCGGGAGTATCGAGAATGGTTATTTTACGGTCGGCATAATCAAAACCCATAACCGACGTTGCCACCGAAATACCCCGTTGTTTCTCAATTTCCATAAAATCGGAAGTAGCAGTTTTCTTTATTTTATTCGATTTTACTGCTCCGGCAACGTGAATTGCGCCCCCAAAAAGTAAGAGTTTTTCGGTTAAAGTGGTTTTACCCGCATCGGGGTGGCTTATGATTGCAAACGTTCGCCGTTTATTTATTTCTTTTTCAAATGCCATTTTTTTTGTAAATTTTTGGCAAAAATACAAATTAATGTACAACGGCAAAGCCCTCAACGAAGTTAATTGACAATAAATAATGAATAATTAAATTTTATTTTACACTGAAATACAAAACATCAAATCGGGGGAATAATTAGGGAAACCGCATGAAAAACTACCTATACTATTTTTTTGTTTTGCCAATAGAATAAAAATATATTGTTTTTGTTTTGCGTATAAAATAAAAAAGTGTTATTTTTGTTCTGTCAATAAAACAATATGCTATGATAAGTAAAGATACATTAAAACAAGTAATAGCCGACAATCAAGTAGAAGTGGCTAATTATAAGATTATTGAGCGAGATTTTTCTTTTGAAGAATTTGGTAATTATGTTTTTGTAGGCATACGCAGGGCTGGAAAATCGTTTTTGCTTTATCAGCGTATTCAGCAGTTGCTTGCACAGGGCGTAAAATGGGACGAATTGCTCTATATTAATTTTGAGGACGAGCGGCTTGACGGTATGGCTATCACAGATTTGAATTTGCTTTTGGAAGTGCATTGGGAAACGTATGGTAAAAAGCCTGTCCTTTTTCTCGACGAAATACAAAATATTTCGGGTTGGGAAAAATTCGCACGTCGTTTGGCAGACACCAAACATCGTGTGTACATTACCGGAAGTAATGCAAAAATGTTGAGTAGCGATGTTCAAACCACTCTCGGAGGCAGGTATCTTGTTGTAGATGTGTATCCCTATAATTTAAAGGAATTTTTAACCGTACATAGTATTGATTTTACCAAACACGCTCTTTTGCCCACCATAGCAAAAGCCGAAATGTTGCGACAATTCAATAATTATTTCTATTTCGGCGGTTTTCCCGAGGGGGCTGTTTTGCCTTCAAAACGTGATTATTTGACAAGCGTATATCAAAAAATATTTTTAGGCGATATTGCTACTCGTCATTCTGTTGGCAATGTTTTTGCATTGAAAATTTTGTTTAAAAAGTTAGCAGAAAGTGTAAAACAACCTATATCTTTTACTCGATTGGCACATATTGTGTCTTCGACCGGTGCAAAAATCGGCACAAACACCATTATAAATTATATTGATTACGCCAAAGATGCGTGGCTTATAACTCCAATACAAAACATTGCCGGAAAAATAGCAGACAAAGAAAGTAACCCTAAATATTATTTTACCGATAACGGTATATTGAATCTTTTTTTGCTTGATGGAAATACTGCTTTGTTAGAAAACTTAGTTGCTGTTACACTTTTGCGAAAATATGGACGACACGATGCTGTTTATTTTTACAATAGCGGTGTGGAAGTCGATTTTTATGTGCCCGACGAACAATTAGCCGTGCAAGCCTGTTATAGTTTGAGCGATATTGAAACCTACAATCGAGAAGTGAATGCTTTATTACAATTGGCAAAACGTATTGAGATAAAGAAAATGCTCATCATTAGCAAAGACGAAGAGCAATCGATTTCGATTGAAAACTTGGAAATTGAAGTTATCCCAATTTGGAAATGGTTGCTGTATTAATACTGCTCATTCTGATTAGGAAAATCATGCGATTTTACATCGGCAATATACGAGCCTACGGCGTTGGTAATTTCATCGAATAAATTATGATAACGGCGCAAAAATCGTGGAGAAAAATTTTTGTTTATGCCCAACATATCGTGCAACACAAGCACTTGACCATCAACGCCGCCGCCTGCACCAATACCTATTACCGGAATTTTCAACATTCGAGCCACTTTGAGACCTAAGGCTGCCGGAATTTTTTCCAATACAACGGCACAACAACCGGCTTCTTCCAATTTCAAAGCATCTTCCACGAGTTTATCGGCTTCCTCTTTGTCTTGCGCCCGCACGACGTAAGTGCCGAATTTATTTATTGATTGCGGCGTTAAACCCAAATGCCCCATAACCGGTATTCCGGCGCTCAAAATGCGTGTAACCGATTCTATAATTTCTTGCCCGCCTTCCATTTTTACGGCACTGCAACCGGTTTCTTTCATTATACGGATTGCAGAATTGAGTGCTTCACGCGAATTTCCCTGATAGGAACCAAAAGGCAAATCGCACACCACCAAACTGCGTTTTACGGCTCGCTGCACCGATGCTGCGTGATAAATCATTTGGTCTAACGTAATGGGCAGTGTGGTTACGTGCCCCGCCATAACATTTGCAGCCGAATCGCCCACCAAAATAACATCGACACCGGCTTTGTCTAAAATCGATGCAAATGAATAATCATAAGCGGTAAGCATTGAGATTTTTTCGCCTCGTTGCTTCATATCTATAAGTGTGCGTGTGGTTACCACTCGTGAACTGATAATTGCTTCTACTGATGACATGGGGTAAAGATTTAAAAATTAAAGATTTAAAAATTTAAAGATTGACTGTCTTTGTATTAAATCTTTAAATTCAGTTGGGCAAAACTACGAATATTTTTATAATAATTGAATAATTTAGAGGGCTATATCTTTTCAATCAATTCTCTTTTTACAATTTTGTATGCTTCCTGCGGATTAAAATGTAATGATGGTCGGAGTAATGCTTGTGTGTCGTTCAAAAATATATCTTCGTTCATTTTTTCGTCCATATTTGCCAAATAAATGGCTTGCGAGGGTGATTCGCCATCAGAAAATTCAATGTATTTATGATAACATTTTACAACATTGTCGGGGTTTAAGTTCGGATTTTCCAACGCTTTTTGCAAATCGAACAAATCTCGCCCTTTTTTGCGTTGGTACAATGCCCGAAGTTTTGTGCCAACCAATTCGTCTAATTGATAGGTCGTTATTTCGCAACTGCCGGTAAACCATTGACTTTTTACTTCAAACGGGATTTTTGTTCAACCATTGCTTCCTTAATCCAAGGAACAAATTTTCCCCATTCAATAATTTCTCTTTCAGCTATCATAGTTCGTCAATATCTATTTCTTCGTTAATAATTATTTTCCATTTTGCATCAAAAGGAAGTTCCGATAATTTAGTTTTGTTTCGTTTTATACAAAGCGGATATTTTCTAAATTTTAAATTTGCGTCAATGGTTTTTTTATATAGAGAATTTGCAATCTCATTAAATTCAAGTAAATCAAGCAAATAACCTAATCGCTGAACGTCAGATATATGTACGTTTTGGAAAAAATCGAATGAAATTTTTTCAAAATCAATAACTTCTGCCAATTCGCTCAAAACGGTTGCTATACGATTTATTCCACCAACATTTTTAGCATACATAAGTAAATCAATAGCCGTTAATTCGGGTGTAGAAATAGGAATATAACCGCTTTTGCCGGTAATTTCCTGTAAATAGTGCTGAGGAATATTTTTTTTGCCGGCAAAACTAATTTTGACATCATTTTTAATTTTATCTCGCAGGTGGTTTGTATCTGCAATAATCATTAATTCCATTGGTTGTTGGTGTGCTGCTCCGTGAAATGCTGCTGCACTTAAAAGTCCGACATAATATTTTTTCCCAAGAAAATTCATCAATTGAATAATATACTCAATAGGGTCAACAACGCCTCGCAAACCATATTCAACAGGAACAACAACCCAAAAATCCCGCCAAACCGATTGTATTTTCTTTTTAATAACTAGACGGTTAAGCGTGTTCATAATGTTCCGATTTGTCAAATTAGGAAATTGCATATCAACTTCTGCTTTCGAAAAAGTGATTTTTCCTTGTTTTGGCAAATCTTCAACCCAATCTCTTATGTTGTTGTATTGTTTCATTATATTACTTTGCAACCGCAATAATACACTTTTTTTGTGTATTATTGCGGTTGCAAGGTTAATTTTTTGTTTTTTGAATAAACTTTTATTTTTATTTGGCGCAAGTTTGCAAAATCTACCCTCCAAAGAGATTAACATAAATCCATATTCCAAGAGTAGAAGATAATACTACCATAAAGCAGAACAGCAAAACTATTTCTATAGCAAACAATGCTGAAAATCTCAAAAACTTGTTCTCAATTGTAATGCGCCTGCGAATTTTCTTTAATAGAAAAAGAGAAGCAACCAACGAAATACCAAACATCATTACCCAAGACATTAAAGCTCCGCCCGGATTGTGAGCAAAAACCACAGACGGAATAAAAATTGCCGGTATCAAAAGTTCGATTTTTTTCTTCGCTCGCACGGACTTGCAGTGCTTGTTGCACAACTAAACGACCAGCAAAAATAAACTCACATTTTTTTTGTAATTCACTGATATTTAGTATCTTTACGCAAAGATAAGAAAATTATGC
>WQTX01000095.1 GCA_009786075.1 Bacteroidota bacterium
TACAATTTGGCGGATTGTGGCTGAGCCAACGGATTGTATGCCGTTTTCTGCAATTTTTGCATCTACTATGTGTTTGGGGATTGGGGTTTGCATTGTTTTATAATTTAATATTACGGTGCTACGCACCTTTTTTTATTAGATTTTTGTATTGTTATTTGCTACAAATCTTACGCTGCTATGCAGCTTTCATGGTTTAGGCACAGAGTGCCGTAATCTTTGTAGTTGTTGTAATGTTCATTTTCTGTAAGGTGCAGAGCACCGTAATTATTATTGTTATTTCTTTTTATCCTTATGTTTTTTCACTTCCTTAACCGCAAAATAAGCAGGCGCTATATTAAACGAAATATTCTCAAAATCCTTAATCGTTACCGTTTGTATTTCGGTCGTAGGCTCAATGCGTAGGGGAGTGCTATCGACATACAATTCAACGGGCAGTACAAAGTTTGAACCGACCTTAGTCCAACGCACGGTAAGTTTTAGTTCGCCTTCCGAAAATTCTTTGGTATATTCCAATACCGGAACTTCTCGTTTGTATAAATATTGCTGAAAATACCACGAAAGGTCGCTACCGGTTTTGGCATTTACAAATGTTGTAAAATCCTTTACCGTAGTAGTTTTATATGCTTGCTGATTGTAAAACAAGTGTAAAATATCGAAAAATAAACTGTCGTTGTTTATTACAAAACGCAAGCCGTGCAAGGTCCATGCGCCTTTCATGTAAGGGTCGGTATCTTTGTAATTCCAAAAATTCACATCGGGAACGCCAACAATCGGATTTTTATTTTTTATAAAATAACTGTATGTACGCAAATGATTATCGGCAGCTTTTTTGCCGTACAATTGTTCCATATACAAGGCTTCGGCGTAGGTAGCAAAACCTTCGTGAATAAAAATATCGGAAACATCGGGCACCGAAACCGAATTGCCAAACCATTCGTGCGCTGCCTCGTGCAAAATTATGTAATCAACGCCATTCATTTGCCGCCCTTTTGTGCCATAGGCAATTGCCGTTTGATGCTCCATTCCCTCGTAAGGACTGCCCACAAGTTTAAATCCCTCGCGTGCCCAAGGGTAAGCACCAAATATTTTTTCGTAAAAATGAAGAATTGGCGCAGTTTGTTTAAATGCCTCACGTGATTTTTCAAAATGTTCGGGCAATACATAATAACTTAATGTAAATGTTGTATCAATTCCTTGAAATTCTTCGCTGTATGATACGAAATTTCCTGCGTAAAATGTTATGTTGTAATTGTTTATGGGGTAGGAGGTTTGCCACGTAAAATATTCTTTATCGTTGCTGCTGCGGTGTTCAACTTGTACACCATTGCTCACTACGGTCAAACCTTTGGGAACCGATATTTTTATAGTTGCGCCTTTGTCGGGCTCGTCCGATAGATGGTCTTTGTTTGGAAACCACACGCTTGCACCCAATTGTTCGCAGGCAACACCAATCCACGGACTGCCGTCTTCCGATTTTTTCCACACAACACCACCTTCCCACGGTGGACGTTTTGCTTCCATAGGTTTTCCTTGATAGAAAACTCGTAGCGTTTTTACATCGCCTTTTTGCACACTGTCGGAAAAGATTACATACACAGCATCGTATTTTCTTGAAAAAGAGAGATTTGTACTGTTGAACACAATGCTGTCGATGCGCATGTTTTTAAATAAATCTATTTGCATTTCTTTGAAATTCCGAACAGCAGCAAATTCTATATCAACAAAACCTTTGATGTATTTTTTGTTGGGATTAATGTCAATATCAATGGTGTAATGCAACACATCGAAACAACTGCGTTTGTCATTAAGCGCTCCTCGCACGTAATCTTTTTCCTTAAATTTCGGGTACACATTTCCGCGTTTTGGCGTTTCACGTTTCATATTGATTCCTGCAAGTCGGCAACTTGAAAATGAAGTGAGAATAATTGCAATGAGGCATACAATATATATAGGGGTTGTCTGTTTGCGCATAACAAGGGGGTTAACAAGGGGTTTAAACCCCTTGTTGGAAGAAGAAAAATTATGTGTAAGTTTTTTTACCATGTATAGCCAATTCCTGTGTTAATACTGAGGTCGAATAAATCCATGCCGAGCTGGAATGTGAATTTTTTGTCGGTAACATAAAAAACGCCTATGCCGAAATTATGTTGTAAACCTTGGCGTGTGATATTGTAATGTTTTCTATAGTATCGCGTATCGCTCACAGGGTTGCTTACCGGATTGCAAAAATTGCCTTCTGCAAATGTTTTTTGCGCACTCACACCCACCGCAGCATATAAAATAAAATTACGGGTAACGGCTCGTGCTATTCCCACATTTGCCAAAAAACTTATGTGATGTATAGTTGTGTCCACCAATAATGTCGTTTGTTCTATCTTATCAAATTCAACTATGTCAATTGTATATTTCGGTTTTGCATTGATTTTTGCATCGAAATAAAATGAAATTCTATCGCCCGGCGAGTGCAATAAAAATGCTGTGCCAACACCGATTTTGTCTTTCGAGAAATTACCCAAAACCGTAGCGGTGTAACGCATCGAACGTTTGTAAAAATCTTTGGTTTGCGCATCGTCGTCGGCACCAAAAAAGTTTGTTTGTGCAAAACTCAATGTTGCCACAACGCCAAAGGCAAATATTAGAATGATTTTTTTAATCGTCATTTTCAAAAATTGAATTGCAAAAATACAAAACAATGAACAATTAACAATGAATAATGAATAATTTGTGTGTAAGATAATTTTGTTTGCAATAGCTTTTTATTGCCAAATTTCTTTATTTTTGTGCCTTAATATATTTGAATTATGACAAAAAACAAATTCATACAATTTTGCTTGCTCGCCGCAATATGTTTTGCCGGTGTGGTGTTCAATGCTTGTAAAAACGATGACTCAACGCCCGAAATCGTGCGCCCCAATGATAGCACAAACATTAGTATACCCGAAAACCTTTGGCTTGCCGCAGGCGAATCGCATACTCTTGAAATAACGCCGTTGCCAAAAAATACTACCAAAGCAATAACGTGGCAAAGTTCCAATGCCAGCATTGCAACCGTTGATTCAACAGGTAAAGTAACCGCCATAAAAAAGGGAACCGCAACTATTACCGCACAAGCAGGTGGAAAACCGGCTGTTTGCGAAGTAACGGTTGATTTGCCAATGCTTAGTACCGGGAAAGTTACAAATATTACAGACAGTACGGCAACATTCAATGGAACAATAATAAATGTAGGAAAACCGGCATATATAGAAAAAGGATTTTGTTATTCAACCGCGCCAAATCCTACAATCAAAGATTCTACAAAAATTATAGTAACCGGAACTGAAAAAGGCGAATTTTCGGCAAATGTAACCAAATTGAAATATGGAACAGTGTATTATGTAAAAGCATACGCAATCAACGCACAAAAAGATACGGTGTATGGAAAACAAATTATAAAACCAACAGTTAAGTTAAACACAAGTTCTCTTATTATTGCCGTTGGCGAAAAAGATTCTTTGAAAATCTTGGTAACACCTGCCGACACAGCCGCTTATAAAGTAGAATATGCAAGTAGCAACACAAGTGTAGCTATCATAGATGCCTACTCCGGCAAAATAACAGCTAAAACAAAAGGTCATGCAACTATTACTGCAACAACCCCATACAGTACTACAACTTGTAAAATATTGGTTTATGAAGTATCAACAGAAGAAAATGTGCCAATAAATGGCACAATATGGGCAACTTGCAATGCAGATATTAAAATCATTAACACCAAAATTACTCGCCCTAACATTGTTATAGACACTATTATTGCTTTTGCCACAGCTCCCGAAAGTTACGGTAAATTGTATCAATGGAATCGCAAAGTTTGGTTGAACACAACAGATGCAACAGTAAAAAATTGGAATGTAACAATTCCCCAAGGTACTAAGTGGGAAAAAGCGAACGACCCTTGCCCCGAAGGTTACAGAATACCAACACAGGCAGAAATGGATTCACTAATTAAAGCAGTGAATGTTGTAAATATGTGGAAAACGTATAAAAACGTAGCAGGCAGAGTGTTTGTTGATAAAATAACCGGAAACGCACTGTTTTTGCCTGCCGTAGGTTGCCGTAATTACAGTAACGGTTCGCTTTATGCCGCGGGTACACACGGTTTTTATTGGAGCAGCACACCCTACGAAAGTGATGCAACAGGTGCATACCGCTTGCGTTTCAACCAAAGCGGTGCGGGCGTGAGCGATGACTGTCGCCGAGATGCCTATTCAATTCGCCCCGTACTCGCACAGTAATATTTTTCAATCATAACACTATTGTACATGACTATTTTAAGTGTAAACATTAATAAAATTGCCCTCATTCGCAATTCGCGAGGAGCAAATACTCCCAATTTAGTACAAGTAGCTTTGGATTGCGAACGATTTGGCGCACAGGGAATTACGATACACCCTCGTCCCGATGAACGCCATGCAAAATACAGCGATGTGCAGGGATTGAAACAACACATAAGTACCGAACTCAATATAGAAGGCTACCCAACCGAGAAATTTATGCAAGTGGTGTGTGCGACAAAACCGGCGCAAGTTACCCTCGTACCCGACCCTCCGCAGGCAATTACCTCAAATTCGGGTTGGGACACCAAAACACATTTTGCATTTTTGCAAGAAATTATACAAGAATTGCAGCGTAACAATATTCGCAGTTCTATTTTCGTGAATCCCGAAGAGGAAATGATAGAATATGCCGCAAAAATTGGTTGCAATCGCATAGAATTATACACCGAACCATACGCAGCAAACTATGCAAAAGATAGAAAACAAGCTGTTGCGCCCTACATTTTATGTTCTCAATTAGCCGCCAATTGTGGTTTGCAAGTAAATGCCGGACACGATTTGAGTTTGGAAAATCTTGCTTATTTCAAACAGCAATTACCCGTGTTACACGAAGTTTCCATAGGGCACGCTTTGGTGTGCGATGCGCTGTATATGGGATTGGAACGGACTATTGCGCTGTATCGGGAGCAATTGGTGTAATATGCCAATTTTTTAATATGCTAATATGCCAATTAGAAAATTAAATAATTGTTACATTTCATTGGCACATTGTCGTATTAGCACATTGGCACATTGAATTTCTGGCACACTATTTGTATTTCAGTGAAGAAAACAACAGTAATTCACACTTTAATACATAAGAACAATGAGAAATTTAGTGATTTTAGCAATGGTGGTAATAGGATTACAATCGTGCGTAGCATATTATGAAGAACCAAGTTATAATAATTTTGGCAGCGATGGTCGCGACGGGCGGGCATATTTCAAACTCAATTGGGGAGAACAAGAGCCTGTTTATGTAGATGCCGGCAATGTGGTGCCTTACAATTTCCGTTGGGATACTTTTTATCGCACATCGGCAGGAACATACACCGTATATTATGAATACGAATTTCGCAGACATGGTCGCTGGTACATTCAAGCCTACGAAGTTGATATAAATGTATTTCAATACCGCGGCGAACAAGGCGGTCGCAATTACAACGGTCGCAATGGCGAAGATGTATATTTTGAACTGATGCTTTACCCCGATGGCTACATTGATTACACTCATGCGGTATTAAGAGCCGCCGAAGTGCAAACGCCCGATGCAAAAGGCAGAATACTAATAGGCATGAAAGAGGAAATAAAAGACGACGTGAAAGTTGAATTGAAGTATTATGCTTACCCGGAACGGGAGAAATAAAAAGACACAAGACCATTAGACACAAGACTATTAGATTAATAAAAATCCCCTTGATGAAATTCTATCAAGGGGATTTTCTAATGTCTTGTGTCTAAAAGTCTTGTATCTAAAAATCTAATTTACAAAACCGCTCTCACTATCATGAATATACCCGCCGCAAGCGCAGCGCTCACAGGAATAGTCAAAATCCATGCTACCAACAAATTTTTGGTAACTCCCCAGCGTACGGCTGAAAGTCGTTTTGTTGCCCCAACACCAATAATAGCACCGGTAATGGTATGAGTGGTACTTACCGGTATTTTCAAAATTTCGGTTAAAAACAATGTTAATGCACCGGCAGTTTCGGCTACTACGCCTTCAATCGGAGTAACTTTGGTAATGCGCGAACCCATGGTTTTTACAATTTTCCAACCGCCACTCATTGTGCCCAAAGCTATAACAGTGAAACAGGTAAGCGGAATCCATGACGGCATATCGTTCAAATTGTGAATTTCTTCCAAATGCGTCCACGCCAACCACGAAGGCAGGGCTTCATTAAATACTCCGGCAGCTCCGGCAGCAATTACGGCAGCGCCAATAATACCCATTACTTTTTGCGAGTCGTTCAAGCCGTGTCCAATGCTGAACAATGCCGAGGAAACCAATTGCAAACGTTTGAACCACGTGTTTGCCTTATGCGGATTTGCCTTTATACAAATATAATGCAACAAGGTGGAAAGCAGCAACGCCATTATCATACCAACAAGCGGAGCTAAGAAAATAAACGATGCTATTTTTAAAATCGTCTTAGCATGAATAGTTTGAAAACCATTCGCTAATTCGGGATTCATAAATCCAGCCATAATTGCTGCACCGGCAAATCCACCTATCAGTGTGTGCGACGACGACGACGGAATACCAAACCACCATGTGAGCAAATTCCAAATAATAGCAGCTATAACACCGGAAAGAACTACCGGCAGGGTAATATATTCGGTAATAACCGTTTTTGCAACCGTGTTGGCAATACCAAATTCACCAATTGCATATTTGGCAATAAAAAAAGCAATAAAATTAAAAAATGCTGCCCACAAAACTGCCAAAAAAGGCGATAAAACGCGGGTGGTAACAATCGTAGCAATTGAATTTGCCGCATCGTGAAATCCATTGATATAGTCAAATACCAATGCCAATACTATGATAACAAGTAATAATGTCATGATTTATGCATATTTTATGATGATTGTTTTGATAATTTTTCCAACGTTTTCAATAGCATTGGCGGCTCTTTCGAGTTCCCGCATTATGCTTTTGAGTTTTATGATTTCTTTTACATCTTGTTCGTTGGCAAATAAATTGCTCAAAAACTCTTCATAAATATCGTCAACTTTGTTTTCTATATCGTGCAAATCGGCGCAAATTTGGCGTATGTTTTTCGCATTCTTTTTAATGCTTGTCAATCCGTGCACTGCCTCAACAATCATTTTTGAAGCGCTTTCAATCAATACTGCAATTGTTTCGGCACTTTCGGGTAATTGTTTTTGACGGTAAATAACGATTTTTTTAGCACATGAGTTTAAATAATCCGTTACATCGTCCAAGCAGTTTGCCAAATTGTGAATATCTTCACGGTCGAAAGGAGTGATAAACGTGGTGTTCAACTCGTTGAAAACGGTAATCAAGGTTTTGTCGCCTTTTTTTTCCCATACTTTTATTTGTTTTGCATATTCAATGTCTTTTTCGGTATCGGTGTTTTTTACACACACAACCATGATTTTTGATGCTTCCGCCGAAACTTCCGCCATTTCCGTTAATAATCTAACAAATTTAGGCTCTTTTGGCATAAATTTCGCAAAAAATGAATTGTTCATACGTTTGAATTTTTGTGTTTTTATAAATTGTGAATTTTGAAAACTATTTGTAATTATAGTGCAAAGAAACCACTTTTTTATAAAACGAACGGAAAAAAAATCCGTTTTTTTTGAAATTGTTAATAAATCTTAACCGTTTTGTAACATATTGCGTAATAAACGAACAAACTTTTCCAAAGTTCTAAAACTTTGGAAAAGTTACGATTAACGAAGAAAATCCGCAATCTGCCGTAACGAAATGTTACCTTCGTAAATAGCTTTTCCGGTAATTACGGCATCAATTCCTTCGGCGTTGAGTTGCTCAATATCGTGCATGGTAGCCACGCCGCCGCTTGCTATTATATATAATGTATTGAATTGCTGTTTCATTTCTTTGTACAATTCCGTTGCCGTGCCTTGCAACATTCCGTCTTTGCTTATGTCAGTACAAATCGTTTGAGTAATACCTTTATTAATATACGATTGCAAAAAATCGAACAAATTCAATTCCGTGTTTTCCAGCCAACCGCTTATGGCTATCATTTTATTATGTACATCGGCACCGAGAATGATTTTTTCAGTACCATATTTTGTAATCCATGATGTGAAAACTTCGGGATTTTTTACGGCAATACTTCCGCCGGTAATCATGGCTGCGCCTGAATTAAAAGCAATTTGCAAATCGTCGTCGGATTTTAAGCCGCCGCCAAAATCTATAATTAAATTGGTATTGTTTGCAATGCTTTCGAGCGTTTTGTAATTGATTATTCTACTGCTTTTCGCCCCGTCCAAATCAACCAAGTGCAGGCGTTCGATTCCGTGGTCTTCAAATTGTTTGGCAACTTCAAGCGGATTTTCGTTGTATATCTTTTTTTGATTGTAATCGCCTTGCGACAGGCGTACGCATTTGCCGTCGATGATGTCTATGGCGGGGATAATTTGTATCATATTGTTAGGGAATAGGGGTTAGGAAACAAGTTGACAAGTAAATGAGTAAACAAGTTTTTTTAGGTTGCGAAAATACTAATTAATTGTAAATTGTAAATTGTAAATTGTAAATTAATTGGGAAAAAACGATAAACAAAAAGTCTTAGCCAATTTTTCAATCTGCTAAGACTTCGTTCGCTCGGTAATTCTAAGTTTTTATTGCAATTTTGCCGGCAAAATATATGATTTTTTAGGGCAATCGTGTATGGCTTTTGTTGGCAAAATTGATAAACCTTTTTTTTCTTTTACGCTGAGAGCGAAATTTTATTGTTGTCAATAATTTTACGCATGTTTATCAGTGCGTAACGCATACGTCCGAGAGCGGTGTTAATGCTCACATTTGTTTGTTCGGCAATTTCTTTGAAACTCATGTCGAAATAGTGGCGCATAATTACAATGTCGCGTTGTTCTTGCGGAAGCGCTTGCACTATGTTTTTCAAATCTTTTGAAATTTGCATTTTCGAAAGTTCCATTTCTATCGTGTCGTCGCACAAATCAGCATTGTTGAATAAATCAATTTCGCCGTTTTCATTGGAAACTTCACGATATTTTTTCTCTTTTCGAAAATGGTCAATTACCAAATTGTGTGCAATCCGCATAATCCATGCAATGAATTTGCCATCGTCGTGATAGGAGCCTCGTTTGAGCGAATGGATTGCTTTAATAAACGTGTCTTGAAACAAATCCTCGGCTAACGTAGGGTCTTTCACCAGATTTTTAATGTAATTGTACAACTTTCGTTGATGACGAGCTATGAGTTCGTCCATTGCCTTCGCCTCTCCGGCGACAAAATTTTTGACCAATTGCTGGTCGGAAACCAAAACGGTACTTTTCATGATAACCTCCTCTTTTAATGATTATTGAAAAGTAAACGTATTCGTATAGGCAAGTTGTGTTTTTTGTGATTTATAGTTTGGACTGCAAATATACAACAAAAAAAAGCAAAAGTCAAGTTTTTTAGTGATTTTTTTGTTTTTAGAACGCTGATGACACGGATTACGCGGATTTCCGCAGATAAAAAAATCCGTGTAAATCTGCGTTATCAGCGTCATCAGTGTTCTAAATTATGATTATATTCAAATGCTTCACGCATAAGCAAAATAGCCCGTTCAAGCGTTTCATTTTCTTCAAATCCGAATGAAATTCGCAATTGCCGCTGCCCTTTTTCTATCATAAAACCTTGTTGGTGTACGCAAAATTCGCCGGGGACGTAAACCAAACGAGGATTTTTTTCGGTTGCTGAGCGGAGTCGAAGCATTGCCGGTGTGGCGAGTGAGGAATTTATAAAAATCCGATTGCGTGTGCGTTTCGGTGTTTTTGGTGGTAATGTAATAGTAAAAACTTGCTTGTCCGCCGTCTAATTGTTCTATGTAAGGCGCAAGATGTTTGTATATAAGTTGTTGCACAAATTGTGCTTTGTGGCGGTAGGTTTCGAGAACTCGTGCCCGATGTTCGTGAATGTAATTTTGCAAAAAACAAGAGGCAATTTCTTGGTTGATAAGCGGCGCACTAAATCCAATGTCGCTCATTCGCTGAATAAGTACTGTGCTCAATTCCGATTTTTTGCAAATTGCATAGCCAATGCGCAGTGCCGGAGCAATAATTTTCGACAGTGTGCCAATTTCCAAAACCAAACCGAGTTCATCATAGAGTAGGGGAGATTGTGAAATTTCACAATTTTCGCCATATATAAGGTCTTCGTAAGCTTTATCGAACACCACCGGAATTTTGTTGCCACGTTGTGCCGAAAGTTCCGCCGCCAATTGCACAATTTCTTGTTTGCGAGCATTGTTCGTTTGCGTTGTCGAAGGATTGTTGATAGTTACAATATAAAAAAAACTAATTTTTTGCGGCGACACGTTTTTTAGTTTTTCTCGCAACATCGCCACATCAATTCCGTGTTCATCTTCGGGAATGGCGAGTATGGTAAAACCCTTTCGTTCAAGTGTTTCGGTGTAGATATAATACATGGGGTCGGCAGTGATAACAATGCCTGTGGGCAACACATCGGCAAGCGCATCGAGAATACTTGTTGCGCCGTTTGCGCCTATGATTATGCTTTTATCTTCAAAATCAGTGCTTTGCAGTATTTTGGTATCTATATAATAGTGTCGAATAGCTTCCTGCAAATTTGGCGAGCCTGCGGCTGCGCCATAATTCAACGGATTGCGATAGATATGCGGTAGTTGCAAAACCTGTTCAAAACACGCAAGTAATTTTTCTTGTGGAATACTTGTATTGTTCACATAACCCACGCCGAGATTTATATCAATGCCTTCACGGAAATTGTGCGCAAATGCTGCGGTCATGGCATTGACGGGGGAGGGGTGGCTTGATTTTTTTCCGAAATGGGATAAAGTGAACATGAGGATTTATGTTGTTTGTACGAGACTTTATATTTCTATTGTTTTTTCCTCAAAATTTATTGTAAACTCTTTGAAATACAATAAAAAATCCATTCCGATTAAGCCGTCTGCCAATAATGTAACTTGTGTGGGTAAACTTACAACCTTTACTTCAAAATTAATTACCGACTTACCAAACAATTCTATTTTAGGCAATTTTAGAATTTTGGCACTTGCCCTTCCGCTGACCGTTGTTAAATTTTCTGTTTTTAGTCTCTTCAAATCGAACCCTAAAAAAACAGCGGCGGTTTCATTGATAATACTAACGGAGGCACCTGTATCTACTATGAAATTAAAATCTTGATAACCTTTTAACCCTTTAATTGTTGGTACTACTATTATTTTCTTTTTTACAAGATTGAACGGTTCTTTCATAACAACAATAAATTTTCGTCAAGTTCGTCAAGGCGTTTTCCACCGGTATATTGCACAATAGAATAACCTACACCGAGTTCTTGAGCTTTTTCATATACTTTTTTCTTATTTCTGTTTTTATAAACAAAAACAGCTTTTTTTAGATATGGACGCGGATTGTATTCCGGATTTACCAACAACACAAAACTATCGGGATAGCGTTCTTTTATGCTGTCCCAACTTTCTGCTATACCTTTTCTTGTTTTAGCTATTGTTTCCATAATTTTATAACTTTTAGTTGTTCTTTCAATTGCAAAGATACATCATTTTTCATAGAAAATTCTATTTTTCCGTGCGCTCTGTTCAAAATATCTTCCGTTTTATTATTTTTCATTGACTTACTATCTTTCTTTTTTGCATTTGTTCACTCGGACGGCACGTGCTTGTTGCACAACCATTAGTTTACGAGCAATAATAAACGGTTATTTTTAATTTTTTGTTGTCTGTAATCCAAACCGAAGCAAATATATTCAATAAAC
>WQTX01000096.1 GCA_009786075.1 Bacteroidota bacterium
CGTATCTCTACAAAGCTTCTCAAACCGTAAACGGTTGCAACAGCGATACCGTAGAGGTATATTACAGAATAAAAGAAATCCCGAAAGCTCCAACGCTTGCTATTTCAAAACCTAAAATTTGTTCGTACGACAACGACCCGCAAATAACGGCAACACTCACGCCGGTAACAACGGCAATAGACCAAACGGCAACTGTTAAATGGTATTCAGCGGCGCTTGCGGCAAATCACCTGCCCGGGTTCGGCAACCAGCTTACTATTACCACCGATAGAAATATAACCTTGAACTATTTTGCCACACAAACCGTAGAAGGCTGTACCAGTCCGTTTGCCGGAACAGGTTACAAAGTAACAGACCCGGTACCTGCGCCAACGAATTTAGATGCCGCAATGTGCGAAAATGCAACATCAATTCCTTTCTTGCGCACTTCGTCGCTCAATGCAAAATGGTATAGAGCAGAGTCTGCAACGCCTCCAACGCCTCCAAATACGCCAAACGGAGCAGCAATAGGCGCCGGATTAACATTCCAGGCTCCGAAAGCCGATGTAGCTCCACCAAGTGTTACCTATTGGGTACAGGATTATTTCGAAGGCTGTTCAAGCCCAATAAGTCTGGCAACTCTAACCGTAGTACCTACGCCAACCATGAAGACAGTCGATGAAATAGACTTCTGCGAGTACAGCACCGCGCGGGTATTTGCCACCAATTTGGCGCCTGCACTGGTAGCTCCATCGAACATAAGCTGGCTTTTAACTACCGACGGCGGACCTTTCAAACGTCCGTTGAGTACCGAAACCAACACGACAGGCGATTACTTTGTAACAATGAGCAATTCTATTTTACCTGCTGCCGGCGATTATATTTTGACAGCAATCTATAATGTTGTTACTGTTGTAGGTAATGGTAATATTACTTGTTCGAGCGCTCCCGAGACAACCATAGTAACTATGAACCCGCGTCCGAACCCACCGATTGTGTCGTCGAAAATTATTTGCCAGGGCACTGTTCTTGAACCAATACAGGCATTCGGTTCACCAAATATTCAGTGGATTTTCCAAAAAGGACCTATGACATTACCTAACTGGATTGGCGAAACTTACGATTTCAATAAATTCAATTACAAAGAAATAAAAGTTGGACAATATTTCTTTGACCTGTTTGATACTGATGCTGTAACCACTTGTGTGAGTAACATTACACCTCTGAGTTTTGAAGTAGCGCCCGCTGCCGAAACAAAAATTATAGGACGCACGCAACTGTGCGCAGGCACTTCGCTCGAAGAACCTTACTGGATAGAATACGTACCTGCCGATAAAGATGGCAGAAGTAACTACTATTGGAGCACAAGCGGCGATGTGTATAATTATTCGAAAGACGGTAATCCATACTCGCCAAGCCGCTACGTTGACTGGCACCGCTCCGGAATCGACACCGTGTATGTAAAAGAAGTTACCTGGGCAGGCTGCGAAGGCTTCGATACCTTACCGGTGTACATAGCGCCATACCCTGTGGCTTACTATACATGGAGCTTACCGGGTGCAGGTACTACTATTGAATTTATCGACAGTTCGTACCAGGCGCCTATTGTGAGCCGCTACGATGCCGAGGTAAAACCAATACCATTGACCTACACCATGGCTTGGAACTTCGACCGCATACCAAATCTGCCGCAAGACCACATAGATATGATAGTACCATACGCCGACCGCAAACGTCCGATAACAGTAGAAAACTACACTTACGGCTACAAAAATCCGCTGCTTATAGTTACCAACAACTATGGTTGCGCTAGCTCGTACACTACCGAAATATTTGTTGACATACGTGCCGGAATATTTATGCCAAACGCTTTCAGTCCAACGAATGCTTCCGCTTCGGTGCGGGTATTCAGACCAATTGCCTTTAATTTGGAATACTGCAAACTGTGGATTTACGACAAATGGGGCAACCTGCTCTTCTTCTCGGAAGACGTTCAAAACGGCATGTTTGCCGGTGAATGGAACGGCACCTACAACGGCGAACTCTTGCAATCAGACGTGTATATCTGGAAAATGGAAGCGAAATTCCTCGACGGTACTACCTGGCCAGGACAGAAAAAAGCTACCGGAGGGTATACTAACTTTGGGTCGGTTACTTTGATTAGATAGATTTTTAGACTAATAGACACAAGACTATTAGACATAAGACGAAAAAAGCGAGTGGTAAGATTTTACTGCTCGTTTTTTTTATTTTTGCAAAAAATCTAAAAGTCCAATAGTCTTACGTCTAATAGTCTTGTGTCTAATCCCTTGTCTCCTAAAATAAAACTAAGCGACGACGGCTCGCACACATTGTTTGTCCCCGAATTGGACGAACACTACCATTCTACGCGAGGGGCAGTACAAGAATCTTTATATGTGTACATTGAACGAGGTTTGCGAGCTTTTGGCGAAGCCCGTGCTACGGTGTTGGAAATAGGTTTCGGCACGGGTTTGAACGCCTTGCTTACGGCAATTGATGCTATTGAACACAATCGTATGGTGCATTATGTGAGTTATGAAAAATTCCCTTTGCCGGCAGAAATTGTTGCGCAACTTAATTACACTCATTTTGTAGCTCCGCAGTACGCTTTGCTTTTCGAGAAAATTCACAATGCACCGTGGAACGAACAGGTAGAAATTACGCCGCAATTTTCATTACATAAAATACAGGCAGATATAGTACAACAACCGCCAATAATTCCCTGCAATGCAATATATTACGATGCCTTTGCGCCCAATAAACAAGCCGAAATGTGGTCGGAAGATGTGTTGCGCCATGTGTGTGCATACTTGCAACCGGGCGGAATATTTGTAACCTACTGCGCACAGGGGCACGTACGTAGAGCATTGAAAGCTATTGGTTTGCAAGTGGAACGCCTACCCGGTCCTCCCGGAAAATGGGAAATGCTGCGAGGTAGAAATGAACGCGGATAACGCAGATGACACGGATTTACGCAGATAATACCAAAGTGAAATAAATTTATAGATTGCTTCACTTCGTTCGCAATGACGCTCTTTTGAGAGTTTGCACAAACCAACAAAAGAGCGTCATTGCGAGGAACGAAGCAATCCAGCATTAATAAAAATCTGTGATAATCCGTGTCATCTGCGTTATCCGCGTTCTGAAAAAATATTCATTTCGCATTTGTTGCAATCGAAAGTTATGCGAAACCGCTGTTTATTGTCGGCTATAAAAACATCGCTTGCTTTTGCAATTTTGGTATTGGTCTTTGGACAATTATCTGTTTGAAATCGCAAACAATATTTTGTAGTCATCAGCGGAATTGCGATGTTTTGCTTCAATTCAAATGCCGGAGCGGGATTTTCAATGCCGTGATTTTTGAAAAATTGGTGGGCTTTTTTATTTGCGCAGAAAAGCCCCTCCCCAGCCCTCCCCGCAAGGGAGGGGGTTGCTCCCTCCCCTTTGGGGAGGGTTGGGGAGGGGCTGGTGGGAGTAGGAAAAGCGGACAGGCGAACTTCAAGCAATTTTTCAAGCGTTTTTCGGCGCACTTCGTTCAGTTCGGCAATAGGGACAAACAAGGGGTGCTGCTGCCATTCAATTGTTACTTCTTGTGTCGTAAAAATCGTATCGCCTGTTTTGCGCAATTGGGTGCGAATGATTTCCGCTACTCGTTCGGATTGCTTTGCCGCTTGTTTTTCGCAGTGATTTTCTATTGTGGCGCAATTGCCGTAGGTATCGCAAAAAGTAACGGAATAGCCCGAATTTGTTTCGCGAAACAGAGCGTTTACGGCAATTTTTCGGCAATTGCCACTGCGTTCAAGTTCTTTGTGAAATTCTGCGGAGTGATTGCGCCAAATCGCTGTATTTTTCGGAATATGAATGTTTTGCGATAATTCTATTTCGGAGATGTGGCTTCGGCTCCGCTCAGCCACCAACGGAGCCGAATTTACACGTACACCTTCCAATTCGCCCTGCGCATTGATAAAACACAATCCATCGCCGTTGGCACATTGTTCCAAAGTTTCTATACACAATTTTCGCCCTTCGGAAAATAAAACTTTTCCCAGCAATTCGCCTCGTGCTTTGGGCGTTTCAAAATCGGCAATTTTGTTTTGTTTTTTGTCGATATAATAATCGGTAAACGAGCGGGCAAATGTTTTGTGAATGTCCGGCGTAAACGAAAAATTTTCTGTGCCGTGCGAAGCTCGTGTGTAGTGCGGGTTGCGTTCTATTTCTTTGTCAATCAATAGGCGAAAATATGCCGTGATATTTTTTACATACGGACTATCTTTTAACCGCCCCTCGATTTTGAAACTCGAAACGCCGGCTGCCATAAGTTCCGGAATTTTGTGTCCCAAGTGAAAATCCATAGGCGAAAGCGCGTAGGCTTCAAATGGTTTTCCCAATCCTTCAACCCTGTATTTGTGCCGGCACATTTGGCTGCACACGCCTCGGTTGCCGCTTCTGCCGTGGGCAAATGCGCTCATGTAGCATTGCCCGCTGTAACACACGCAGAGTGCGCCGTGTACAAAACATTCCAACGCAATATTTGTATTTTGGGCAATATTCTGAATTTGCGAAAGCGAAAGTTCACGAGCCAATACCACTTGCGAAAATCCTGCCGATTCTAAAAATTGCACTTTTTCGAGCGTGCGATTGTTAAGTTGCGTGCTGGCATGAAGCGGAATAGGAGGGAGGTTGCACTGTAATAATCCCAAATCTTGAATAATAAGTGCATCGGCTCCAATTTCATATAATTGCCAACACAGTTTTACGGCTTCGTCAATTTCGTGGTCAAATAAAATTGTATTGAGCGCAACATATACCCGTGCGTGAAATTGATGAGCATACTCAACAAGCCGGGCAATATCGGCAAGCGAATTTGCCGCCGCCGCACGAGCGCCAAATGCCGGAGCACCAACGTACACCGCATCGGCACCATGATTAATAGCCGCTATGCCACATTCGTAGTTTTTTGCAGGCGAAAGTAATTCGATAGTTTTTTTAGACATGAGATTTTTAGACGTGAGATATGAGACTAATAGACACAAGACTTTTTACATTTTCTTCCTAACAATATCACTTATTTCTAATATATTATGTCTCAAATTTGGTTATTCAATTACTCAATCATATCTTCATTATTCCTTCGTTGTTCTTCGGTAAAAAATCCGATTTTACGTCGTGGTTTTGCCGGTAGATGGTTTTGCATTTGCATTGCGGCGAGTATTTGATTTATTTGTTCGAGTTGTGCGCGAGTTTCTTCATTTATATCGTTGTAATCGGCAAATGTTTCTTCAATGTATTGTTTTAGTTCTCTGAGTTCATGTTCTATTTGGCTTGTTTTATCAATTGGCGCGGAAAGTGCTATATGACGCACAAACACAAAGGCTCGCATGATTTTTCGATTTACGCCAATCGCAACCTCAGAATTTAACACGCTACTCAACATTGCCACGCCCAATTCGGTAAAGGCAAAGGGCATATATTTAAAATTACTGCCTCGCCCTTTGTTCAAGATGCCAATTTGGCATCTTAAAGAATCAAGTTCGTTCTTGGTAAGTTCAAACATAAAATCTTCGCCTTCAAAACGCGCAATATTCCGTCTAACTGCTCTTTTTAATTGAGCTGTTTCTATTCCATACTGTGCCGCAAGGTCAAAATCAAGCATTACTTTGTAACCTCTTAGTTCGTATATCAAATTTTTTATTGGTAGTAAATTCATTTTATTTTTTAGATATTCAATTGATATTCATTGATATTCATTGATATTCAATAGATATTTATCGTTTTTTTTAATTCCTAATAACTAATCCCTTATAAAACCCCTTTCGTACTCGGCAATTCATAATTAAAAATATCTCGTTTGATAGACATTTTCAGGGCACGGGCAAGCGCTTTAAAAATTCCTTCTATTTTGTGATGTTCATTTTCGCCTTCGGCTTGAATGTTTAGGTTCATTTTTGCTGCATCGCTCAGTGATTTGAAAAAGTGCATAAACATTTCGGTTGGCACGTCGCCTACTTTTTCACGGCGGAAATCGGCGTTCCATACCAACCACGCACGTCCGCCAAAATCTAAGGCTACGCTGCACAAACAATCGTCCATAGGCAGGCAATAGCCGTAACGTTCAATGCCTCGTTTACTGCCCAAAGCCTGCAAAAGAGCTTCACCAAGCGCAATACCGGTGTCTTCAATTGTGTGGTGTTCATCTACTTGCAAATCGCCTTTTACTCTGATTGTCAAATCCGTACCCGAATGTTTGCCGATTTGTTCCAACATGTGGTCGAAAAAATGCAAACCGGTGGAAATTTCGGTTTTTCCGCTTCCGTCAAGGTTTACGGCTACATAAATATCGGTTTCTTTGGTTGTGCGTTGCACCACTGCCCGGCGTTCGCCGGCAAAAAGAAATTCCGTGATTTTGTCCCAATCATCGGTTGCCAAAACACAAGATTCCGTCAAATTAGCTTCTTTTAAAATAGCTTCGGCTTCACTTACATTTTTCAAAAAAATTGCTTTGCAGCCAAGATTTTTTGCCAATTCCACATCGGTAATTCTATCGCCAATGGTAAAGCAATGTGGCAAATCGTATTCGCCGGTCATATATTTTCCGAGTAAACCGGTACGTGGTTTTCGGGTTGGCGCATTGTCTTCGGGGAATGAGGGGTCTATCAAAATATCGTCGAAAGTAATGCCTTCGTTTGCCAACGTTTGCAACATTTTCCCTTGCACCACATCGAATTTTTCCTGCGGATTGCTTGGCGTTCCCAAACCGTCTTGATTGGTAACCATAACAAACTCAAAATCAAGTTTGGTGCGTATAAAATGCAGATTGCGAATAACTTTCGGCACAAACTCCATTTGCTCCAACGTATCTACTTGAAATGTTATGGGCGGCTCTTGAATAAGGGTGCCGTCGCGGTCTATAAAAAGTGCTTTTTTCATAAGTAAAGCCCCCTCCCGACCTCCCCCTCAAGGGGGAGGAGAAAGAAAGCGGTGTTATAATTATTATTGTTGTATCATTTTTTATTATCGTATGCTTATTTTTGCTTCGGCAAGTTCCCCCCTGAGGGGGGATTTAGGGGGGCTTTTTTACTCAACTCATGATTCAACAATTCCACAATGGTTTCGGGTGGAAGTCGTTTGGCAATAATTTTTTTATTTCTATCAAGTACGAATGAAACCGGAGTGCTGTAAATATCGTACAAGGTACGGAAATTGGTATTTTGATAGGGGTCGAACAAATTGTAACTGTCTTGCAACGATTGTTCAATAATAAATTTTTGCCAATGCGTGGTATCGGTTTGAGTATAAATCAACACATTAGCCACGCCGCGCCTTCCGAAATTATTTTCTATGAACATTTTGTGCCATTCGGGAATAAGTTTTTTGCAATGTCCGCAGTCGGTATCGTAAAAATACAAAACTGTAAATTCTGCGTCGATTGCGTGCAGACGTTGCCATTGGTAATTACTTGAAAATAGCATCAAATCGGGAGCTAAATTGCCTATTTGATTATTTACCATTTCGTTGTAACGCTTCCTAATTTTCCCCATATAAGCAGTGTCTTCAACCACTCGTTTAGGTATTTTATGTTGTAAATAATAATTTCCTGCCAAATGCACAAAAATATTATCGAGCCCCATATATTTGGGGTTTTGATATTTCATAAACAAATGATTGAGCGTGTAATAATACATTCTGCCTTCGTAGCCTTTGTTTTCTTGTGCAAGAATATTTGTGAGCAATCTATCGACTTCGGTAATAATAGAATCGGGAATTTGAATCAGTTCACGGTCGAAGAAAAAATCCAATTTTTGCTCATACACCGGCGTGCGCAGCAGGCGGGCATCACCAAGATTTGTCTTGTCGAAATAGTGCATTTTCATGTAAGTATATTTGAAAAGCGAATCGGTAATTTCGCCCTTTTCGTTGCGCGGGTAATCGGGAATTTCGAGTTCTTTTGTGGTATTCAAAATTGAAGCAAGCAGCGATTTTGGGTAGTTTGTAATAATTTGATTTTCGTAAGCAATCATTTCATCACGCAATTTTTTAATATCGGCTTGCAATAGAGCAATTGAATCGCGGCGCACAGTGCGTTGTTTTTCAGTTAATTGCGTGGTATCTACTTCGTAATAGTGCCGTAATTTATCGAAAAATGGTTGGCGAATGGTGTAAATATCACTGCTTTTGCGTTGATATTTCAAAAACACATCATTTACCTCGCTACCTTTAAATTGCAAATTTCCAAACAAATCGGCGGTATCGGTGCTAACAGAAAATTTCTGGTTTTCATCAAGCACCATTTCAAAATAGCGAAACGAAGGCGTGATAACCAAATATAAACCGCCGTCGAGCAAAGTATCGCCCACAAAAGCGCCTCTGCCTTGCGAATCCAAACGAATGGTGTCGGTTACTAATTTTTTCGAGCCGTAGTGATAGCCCAAAAGTAAAGTAGTATCAGACAAACCTTTGATTTGAACTTCTATGTTTCGTACAGGTTTTTTTGCAGTATTTGTTTTTTTACTGTCTTTTTGTGCAAATGCGCTTGTGGCAAAGCAACTGATTAATAGGTATAAGAGGATTTTTTTCATTTGATTTAGTTTAAGCCCCCTCCCGACCTCCCCCTCAAGGGGAGGAGAAAGAAAGCGGTGTTATAATATATTATTGTTGTCTCATTTTTTATCGTTGTTTTATTTTTTCTTCAGAAAGTCCCCCTTGCGTTCGCTGAGCGTAGTCGAAGTGGGGGGATTAGGGGGCTTTTTTATCTAATCCGGTCAATCGACCGCACCAATTTTTCATCTTTGCGAATAGCAAAAAACGCCAAAATATCGGTAATTATAGAAATTACAAATAATAAAGTGCTTGCATTGAGTTGCATATAAATTAAATCTATTGGGAAACCTGTTGCCAAACGATGCACAAAAAATGCCACAAAAACAATTAACGCAACTTTAAAAAGACACACATAGCGTATGATGTTCATTTGAAGTTTTCGATTTTTGTATGCAAAAATAGCTCCAATCGAAAACGCTGCCATAAGCCACATGCTCACACTAAGCGAAAGCATGGTTTGCGTTTCAAAAACTTCGGGCACAGAAGCAGTGATAGCATAGGGAGAAAATATAATTTCGAACTTGTTGAACGAAAAAATTGCGAAATTGAAAAATGTAGCTACTGTAACAAGAGTAGCCGAAACGAGTAAGTATAAGGATTGAATGCGTTGAATCATGGTTTAGGGATTAGGGGTTAGGAAACGAGGTTTTAGGTTATAGATATTTAAGATATTCGATTGTAACTTTTCCAAAGTTTAGAACTTTGGAAAAGTTTATTTTTTAAATTTTTGTTTTTGAATAACACCAAGCAATGCCTTAGAAAACACCCGATTATTTTCGCCCGGATAACGTCTTTTTGTAAACACTTGCGCCAAGTTGTCAACGGAATTTTCGTTTACAAATTGTTGCGATTCTTCTTCACGGGCTTTATAAATTTCCGCAATTTCCTGCTCGCTAAATTCTTGATAACGTTCATGGTGCACCACAGCTCGCATAGGCAGACGACCGGTAAGTGGCATATCTTCGGCAGCATAGCCAAGCACAACGGTTGTTACAGGCACTACCAATTCGGGCAAGTGTAAAATATCAATAATTTGCTGTGCATTATAATTTGTTGTACCTAAGTAACAAATTCCCAATCCCAATTTTTCTGCTGCCACACAGGCATTTTGCGCTGCAATCGTAGCATCAATCGAAGCGGTGTAAAAACTCAAAAAATTATCATATTCCGGTTGTGCGTTATTTTGGTTGCACCACTGCGTAAATCGCTGTAAATCGGCACAAAATGTAAGCACCACCGGAGCTTGCGCCACCATTTGTTGATTGAAATGCGCTTTGGCGCACAATTCTTGTTTTATGGCGGCATCGGTAGTTACAATTATTGAATACCACTGCATATTGCCGGTGTTCGACGCCTGTGCTGCGGCTCGCAAAATAAGGTCTAAATCTTCGGCGGGAACCGATTTATTAGTAAAATTTCGTATAGATTTATGTTGAAATAATGTGTCCATAAATGTGAAATGTAATACCGACAAAAATAATAAAAAAAGCGTAGAAATATATTTTTATGAAAAATATTAGTGCGATTTTCGTCGCAATTCAAAAAATAAACGTACTTTTGAACATTATTTTTGATAAAATAGATAGAAAAATGAAAAAAACAATTCTTGTAATAGCTATTGCGGCTGCGTTGTCGGCACTTGTTGGAGCATGTAGAGTAATTGACCCTTGTCCGGCGTATTCGGGAGAAACAAGTGTAGAGCAGGTAGATAACTTAAAATTATAATCACAATTCGAGTGATTAAACACTTTTCGCAGAGCATTATTGGTTAGTGCTCTGTATTTTTATTGTCTTGTGCAAGCAAAATACTTGTTTTTGTTTGTATGGTTTGACATTTAACGTTATTTTTGTGTTCTAATTTGTATGGATTCTTTATGAAAATTGTAACTGTCGTTGGCGCGCGTCCCCAATTTGTAAAAGCATCGGTTATTAGCCGTTGCATACAAACCTATTTTTCAGACTTAATAACAGAAATAATTATACACACAGGGCAACATTTTGATGCAAATATGTCTGATGTATTTTTTCAACAAATGCAAATTCCCAAGCCCGATTATTTTTTAGATATTAACAGTCTCGGTCATGGAGCAATGACCGGACAAATGTTAGAAAAAATCGAACAAATTCTTATCAAAGAAAAACCGGATTGGGTGCTGGTGTATGGCGATACAAATTCAACATTAGCAGCGGCATTGGCGGCAAAAAAACTTCATATAAAACTCGCCCATGTGGAAGCCGGCTTACGTTCGTACAACATGGCAATGCCCGAAGAAATAAATAGAATCCTTACCGATAGAATATCTGACATACTGTTTTGCCCTACTGATATTGCGGTGGAAAATTTACAAAAAGAAGGGTTTAATAATTTTGACACTAAAATTGTTAAAACTGGCGATGTAATGCTTGATGCAACATTATTTTACAGCTCTTTTTCAAAAAACATACCGGAATTGGAACATGAAAATTATATTTTGGCAACAATCCACAGAGCCGAAAATACCGATGATGAACAAAAATTACAATCCATATTCAAAGCGTTCGCAGAAATTTCGCAGAGGAGCAATTGCACCATTGTATTGCCATTGCACCCAAGAACAAAAAAATGTGTAGAGAATTTTACTATCACATTTGACACAAACAACATAAAAATTATAGACCCCGTAGGATATTTAGAAATGATTGGTCTTTTGAAAAATTGCCGGTTTGTGATGACAGATAGCGGCGGTTTGCAAAAAGAAGCTTTTTTTCTAAAAAAAATGTGCCTTACCATACGGGAAGAAACAGAATGGGTAGAATTAGTTCAAAACGGATTTAATATGTTGACAGGAAGCAACTGTAATAATATAGTACATGAATATGAAAAAATTCAATCATTGAATCCCGATTTTTCGATTTCATTGTATGGCGATGGTAATGCCGGTTATGTAATAGTTAATACGTTACTTATATCAAAGTGATTTATTTTTCATTCCGGTTGGCATCGTTCAAGATATGAGGCTGTCCTAAAAGTCAAATAGATTTTTCAAATAGTTACGATTTATAAGTTGTGGCACAAAAGGTGCAGAGCACCGAAAATATTTGTAGTATTTAAC
>WQTX01000097.1 GCA_009786075.1 Bacteroidota bacterium
GGGCTTTTCTCCTCCCCCTTGAGGGGGAGGTCGGGAGGGGGCTCTCAACCTCTTTTCGACACCTCCCAACCGCAACCGCCCAAAATTGCAGAGAAACTGTATTTCAATGTGGTATGGCGTTTGCCACGAACGCAAAAAACGGTGTATTTGACTTTCGATGATGGACCTGTGCCATATTATACCGAGTATGTACTCGATATTCTTGACAAATATTCGGTAAAAGCTACATTTTTTTGCGTGGGTGAAAATATTGAAAAACACCCCGAAATTTTCAAAAAACTGCAAGAAAAAGGGCATAGTATTGGGTCGCACACGTATAATCATATAAAAGGGTGGAGTACTAATTTTATAAAATATTACCGGAATATAAAAAAAGCGGTGCAGTTGGCAGGCTCAAAATTGTTTCGTCCGCCGCACGGGCAAATCAAAATTCTGCCGGCATTGATGCTTTCTGCAAAATACCGTATAATTATGTGGGACGTGCTGAGCAAAGATTACGATGCAACAATTACACCCGAAGAATGTTTTGAAAATGTACGGAATTATGTGCGCAACGGTTCGATTATAGTATTTCACGATTCGGAAAAAGCACATAAAAATTTGCAGTACGCTTTGCCCAAAACTATTGAATATTTGAAAGCGAAAGGCTACACTTTTTCAATTATTAATTGTTAATTATACATTATTGCTGCACAAATATTTTTTTTATTCACATTGTAGATTTCACAAAAATGAAAAAAAGTTTTCTAAAAATCAGTTTGCTTGCAACCATAGGTTTTGCGAGCGTAGTGTTCAATTCGTGTGGTGGTGATGCCCCAAAACCACAGGATACGGAACAAATTGACCCGACCGACCCTGTTGAACCAACCGACCCGATAAATCCAACCGACCCTTCAATTCCCGAAAATGGTGTAAAAATAGGTAATACCACGTGGGCAACTCGTAATGTTGGTACAAATAAATCCTTTGTTTCTAATTCTCAGGATTATGGTAATTATTACACATATAATGATACTGAAAATGTTTGCCCCGATGGTTGGAAAGTTCCTACAAAAGCCCAACAACAAGAACTTTTAGATAACACAAGCGATTCGTGGACTTCTAATTACAAAGAAACGGGAGTTGCAGGGAGAGTATTAACCGGAGGTGCTATCGAATTGTTCTTTCCTGTTGCCGGCTATCGTGGCAGCGGTGTCAGTCGGCTCTACGGCGTAGGCACGTACGGACACTATTTGAGTAGTACCGAAAGTGGCTATACCTTCATCTACCACTTGTTCTTCGACAGTGACAATGCTTATGTGAACTACATCAACAACAAAGGGGACGGGCTTTCCGTTCGCTGTGTTTCCGCAGAATAAATTTGACTATTACCAAAGACTATTTGACTATTAAAAAAAATTCTATTTGTGCAACTCTCAATCGTCATAGTTTCCTACAATGTAAAATATTTTTTGCTCCATTGCTTACATTCCGTTTGCAATGCGGCAGGCGATATTGCGCTTGAAATTTTTGTGGTCGATAATTCTTCGCACGATGGCACCTGTGAGGCGGTTTTGCAACAATTTCCCGATGTACAGTTGATACAAAACATTGAAAATGTGGGTTTTGCCCGCGCCTGCAATCAAGCTATACGGCAAGCGCAGGGCGAATATGTTTTGTTGCTCAATCCCGATACTATGCTGCGTGAAGATACTTTGCGCAACTCGCTTGCGTATATGAATGCTCATGCTGAATGTGGCGCGCTTGGCGTAAAAATGCTCGATGGCGCAGGGAATTTTTTACCCGAATCGAAACGGGGATTGCCCACTTACGGCGTTGCTTTGTGTAAAATACTTGGCTTGCAAAAATTATTTCCAACTAAAAAATGGGCAAATCGTTACTACGCATCGCACGTGGGCGAAAACGAAACTGCGCCGGTTGAGGTGCTTTCGGGAGCGTTCTTTTTGGTGCGTTTGCAGGTGTTGCAGCAAGTTTGCTTGCTCAATGAAGCGTATTTTATGTATGGCGAAGATATTGATTTGTCGTACAAAATTACGCAAGCCGGATTTCAAAATATCTATTTTCCGCAAACGTCGATTATTCATTATAAAGGCGAAAGTACGCCACACCGGAGTATTCGCTGCATTTACAATTTTTATAAGGCAATGCTTATTTTTGTGCAAACAAATTTGAAAGCGCTGAAAATTTTCACACCATTTTTGTGGATTTTATTATTCTTTGCAATTGCCGTTGCGTGGGTCAAACGCAATGTGAGTAGCATTGCACGCAAAGTTTCGCCCAAACACCGAGCATTAATTGTAGGTGCAGGCTACGAACCGCAACGAGTTGAAAAATTTTTACACACAAGCAATTTTAACGGCGAAATTCTTGGCTACATTTCTTTGACCGATGAATTCCCCGAAACACTTAATTATATAGGTACACGCTCGCAATTGCCGCATTACATTCAAATCAATACCGTTACCGAAGTTATTTTCTGTATAGATTCCATGTCAGTGGGCGAAGTGATTGCAATTATTCAGGAATGTAGTTCGTTTAATATATCGTTCAAAATTGCTGATACGCAGAGCCGTTCGGTGGTGGGGAGTTCTTCGCCGCAGCGTAAGGGGGAGTTGTATGAGATTAGGCGGTAGGGGCGCATTAAAAATAGCCTATCAGTAAAATTTCACATTTCTAAAATTAGCTGTTCCGTTTTATTTCATCATCTAACTCTCTGTATATAAATTGCTTTTTCATGTATCGGACAATTATGAAGTGCAACTTCATAATTGTCCGCAAAAATAAAATTCATTTTCTCGCCTCATATCTTGTTAATAATTTTTAACTGAAAGCACAAGGCAAATCGAAAAAAATCAACATTTTTGTTGGTAATAAATTATGAATTCGTATGACTTTGAGAAAATGTATTGCAACAATTTGTTGTTTTTTGTTTATATTTTGTGGCGCGTTTGCCCAAAAAACCATTGAAAATATTGATAAGAACGCCCTGTTTTCACAGGCTAAGACCATGTTTGATGCGCACAAATATAGTGCTGCGCAACAAAGTTTTATGCTTATTGCCGAAAATGAGGAATTTGCACTTAGCACCCGCATTGATGCCAAGTTTTATGTGGCGGTAACGGCTTTGCGCCTGTTCAATGGCGATGCCGAAATGTTGATAAAACAGTTTATCGACAACTACCCCGAAAGTCCGCATATTTACAGAGCCTATTTTGAATATGCCAATTTTTTATTCCGCAATCAAAATTTTAAAGAGGCGCTTAAATATTATGAAAAGGTTGATATAAAGCGATTTAATAATAAAGATTTGTCGGAATATTTCTACAAATTGGCGTATAGTTATTTCAAAACCGATGAGGTGGCGAAAGCAAAACAAATTTTCAAAGAAACCAAAGATTCGCAGTCGGTGTATGCCGAAAATGCGCTGTATTACTATTCATATATAGAATATTTGGACAAAAATTATAATGCCGCATTACCCGGTTTCGAGAAATTGGCTGCCGACACTGCCGGTATGTTTGCGGCGGTGGTTGCGCCTTATATTGCTCAAATTTACTATCAACAGCAACAGTACGAAAAAGCAATTCGTTACGGACTTTCAATAGAGGAGTCTGTAAATCCTGCGCAATTGCCCGATGTGTACAAAGTGATTGCAGGGGCGTATTACAAAACGTTGCAGTATAAAAATTCGTTGCCATATTATGAAAAATACATACAATCCGTGCCAAATCCAACGAAAGAGGATTATTATGAAATTGGATTTTTGTACTACAATCACGAAATGTATGCAAAAGCAATTGAAAACTTGGAGCGAGTAACCGGTTACAACGATACGCTTGCGCAAAATGCCTACTTCCATTTGGGCGACAGCTACTTGAAAATAGGAGCAAAAGAAAAAGCGCGCAACGCATTTATGGCGGCTGCCGGCTATTCGGTATTTCCAAAAATACAAGAAATTGCAGCGTTTAATTACGCAAAATTGANCTATGAATTATCGTTAGCTCCATTCAATGAGGCAATTACGGCAATGCTTGATTTTATACAAAAATATCCGAATTCGGAGTATAAAGACGAAGCTCACGCGCTGTTGGTAAAAATTTATATGTCGTCGCGCAATTATAAGGCGGCTTTGGAATCGCTCGATAAAATTTCAAAATTGAGTACCGATTTGCAAATGGCGTATCAGCAAATTGCCTATTATCGTGCTTTGGAATTGTTTAATAATTTGGAATATGACGAGGCTCGAAAAATGTTTGCAACATCACAAAAATATAGCCAATACGATAGAACAATTTCGGCTTTGACCGTATATTGGGCTGCTGAATCGTACTTCAAACAAGGCGAATTGGACATTGCCCGCAAAATGTTCAATGAATTTATAACCATGCCCGGCGGCTACAATTCGCCCGAATTTTTACGCGCGCATTATAATTTAGGGTACATTGCCTTTAATCAACGCAATTATAGCATGGCAGCGCAGTGGTTTCGCAAATATTTAGATATTGCCACCGATAAAAAATCCGATTTTTATGTCGATGCCGCCATTCGTGTGGGCGATAGTTACTACATGAACAAGGATTATGCGCAAGCGATAAAATATTATGAAATTGCCAAAAACATAGGCACGTTCGATGTGGAATATGTGTTGTTTCAATTGGCATTTAACTACGGTTTGCAAAATAAACAACAGGAAAAAATAAACGCACTGACACAATTTCTTGCCGATTACCCCGAATCGAATTTATATGTAGATGCGCTTTTTGAACAAGCCGAAGCGCTTTTAAAAATTGGCAATGAAGCGCAGGCATTGAAAAATTATAAAACGATTGTAGAAAATCACGCAACGAGTTCGTATTACAAAAAATCAATGTTGCAAATTGCATTGAGCATTTACAATGCCGGACGGTATGACGAGGCGTTGGTAATGTACAAAAAAATAGTCGATTTATTACCCGGTTCGCAGGAAGCGCAAACGGCTATGAATATGATTCGCAATATTTACAAACGACAAAGCGACATAGATTCATACGCCGATTATGTGAAACAATTAGGCGGTTATGCCGATGTGAGCGAGGCAAAATTGGATTCATTGAGTTTTGAAGTTGCCCACGAATTATATTTAGACGGCGATTGTGTAAAATCCGTGCCGTTGTTTACAAACTACATAAACCGCTACACCGAAGGTTTCTTTTTATTGTATGCCCACTATTATCGCGGCGATTGCTTGTTTGCCAATAAGGCGTACGGCGATGCTTTGGCTGATTTCTTGTTTGTATTGCAAGCTCCGCGAAATGAATTTACCGAAACCGCTTTGCGCAATGCGGCGTACATTCTTTTCACGCAAGACCGTTTTGACGAGGCTTTGCCGCTCCTGCAACGGCTTGAAACAGAGGCGGAAATACAACAAAATCTGCATTTTGCCCGCAAATCGTTGATGACCATTTATGCGCAGCAGCAAAATAATGCGAAATTGATTGCCGTATCGGAAAAATATATGACAAACGAAAAAAACACTCCCGAAGAAATCCGTTGGGCGCGTATGCTCACAGCCAAAGCCTACGAAGCATTGGGTGACACCGCACGAGCTATGGTATTGTTCCAACGGGTGGCATACGACCAAGAAACTCGCGATGGGGCAGAGGCGCAATTCAAAATGATTCAGTACTACTACAATAAAGGCAATTACGAGCAAAGCGAACGGGAAATTATTAATTTCCTTGAACGGGGTTCGCCGTATCAATATTGGTTGGGACGCGCGTATTTGGTGTGGGCGCAAATATTTATCAATCGTGATGAATTGTTTCAAGCTCGCTACACGTTGCAAAGCGTGTTACAATATTATGATGTAAACGACGACGGAATTAAAGCCGCTGCCAACGATATGCTCGATGCGATTGCCGATTTGGAAATAGCGAAAAATGCTAAGCCGGAGCCGGAAGTGGTGGTGCCTATGGGCAATAATCCGGAACTTTTTGAGTAAAAGCCCCCCTAAATCCCCCCTCAAGGGGGGACTTGCTGATGCTCGGAAATAGCCCCCAACCCCTTAGGGGGCTAAAGAGAGAGAAAAGAAACAGAAAATAAAAAGACAAAACAGATAAAATTAAAAACAGTACTAACAATTAAACCGCAGTTCCAAAAGTCCCCCTTGAGGGGGGATTTAGGGGGGCTTTTAATACCATGAAAAATAAAGTAACATTATATATTGTAATCGCAATCAGTGTTTGTTTTGCACAATCAGTTGTTGCCCAATCGCAACCGCAAGAATCGCCGGAATTGGAAAAAACCATAAAAGTATATTCGGAATATAAACCGCAAATTAATGAAGCGCAGCGACTTTTGGTTAATCCTACGGCGTATGATACCGTGAAAGTGCCGGTGGAATTGAATTATTCGTTTGAAGCTATGCCGATTGATGTGGTTTCGGAATTGCGCACACTGCGAGCCGTGAGCGTGAAAGGCGATAAATTGCAAGACCTTTTTAGAGGTTACGCTGCTGTGGGAGCCGGAAATTACAGTTCGTTTATGGCAGATGTGCGTTTTATGACCGAACGTTCACGCCAATATCAAAATGGCGTGGAGTTTTTGCACAATTCATCGGCAGGAAAAATCCGTTTTGAAAACGATGAAAGATATCCGGCAAATTATATGTATAACACGCTTTCGCTTTATACCAAACGGTTTTTGCCGCACGTAACGCTTTTTGCCGGTGTAAAACCTTCGTTTAATAGATATTTGAAATATGGTCGTGATGTGAATGCGCCCATACTTACGCCACAAGATGTGCATTACGATAAAAAAGATATTCGCCGCACACTGTTTTCCAACCAAACTTACGTGGGTGTGCAGTCAAATTCCGCAAATTTGAATTACTTGAATTATGGCAGCAATCTTGGGCACGTGGTTACGGTAATCAATCCGAAACAGATTGAAAACAGTATTGCCTTGCAAGCACAAGCACGGCAGGATTTGGGCGGTTTGCTCCTTGGTGCAGAGTTTTCGACTACGTGGAATGGCGTAAATTTTGTTCCTGCCGATACTACGCTTACAAAAAATACTACGCAAATTTCTCTCAAACCATATCTTGTAAAAAATGTAGATATATTTGGTTTTGAAGTAGGATTGCTTGCGCAGCAAACTATTGACGGCAATAGTAAATTTACACTTTACCCGCAAGTGCAACTTTCGGCTCGTTTGGCAAACCAAACTGTTACGCCATACGTTTCGTACAGCGGCAATTACAAACAATATTCAATGCTCGAAATGTTGAACAGCAATCCATACACAACCGATTTTACGCTCTTGCAACCCACGAATTACCCTGCCGATGTGCGTCTTGGATTACGTGGGCGATTTGCGCACATATTCCCATTTCATGTGTATGGGCAATATAAAATGTTCGACAACGAATATTTTTGGGTAAATGATTTCAGCACCGATGAAAGAAATACTTTCGTGCCGGTGTACGACAATGGAAATATGTTTCGTGTACACGGCGAAATAGGCATTAGTAATAAATTATTGACAGTGTTGGCACAATTGAGTATTAATCATTATTCGCTTGATAATGAACTATACGCATGGCACAAACCTGCCGGAGAAATACAAATCGACGTAAAATGGAATATTCAAAATCCGCTCACGGCAAATAATAAATTGGTGGTTACATCGCAATTTTTTGTTTATGATGGTATGTATGCAAGGTCGGAAGAAATTCATGGTTTCGTTAGTAATTTTTATGAACCAATACTACTCCCGGCAATTGTAGATTTCAATATTCATTTGGATTATTACTTCAACACGGCGTTGGTTATATTTGCAAGAGTGAATAATATTACCGCCACTCGTTACCAACGATTTTACTTGTACCCAAGCCAACGAACTAATTTCTTGGTGGGGTTGAGTTATTCGTTTGGGAATAAAAAATAAGGGAAAATACAACCAAAATCAAAATTTCTTTTTCAATTCTATATGTCGTATAGCAAAAATGTATATATTTGTATCTTCATATAATAAAATCGCAAAGATATGAATAAAATTCTACGCTTATTTTTCATAATAATTCCCATACTGACGTTTTTTTCGTGCACCAATAACAATGTAGGAATTGTTGATTTGTTGCCGGTAAAAACAGGTGATAAGTTTCAGTATATCAATACACAAGGAGGATTAGTAATCAATCCGCAATTTACGGTGGCTACCGTTTTTCGCGAAGGTGTGGCATTGGTAAAAAGTTCCGAAGAAAATCCTCGTTGGGGGTATGTAAACGAACAAGGAAAATACGAAATCGGTTTGTTGTACAAAGACGCAACCGTTTTTTCCGAAGGTTTGGCTTGGGTGGTACTCGAAAATGCTGCGCCAACGGCTATAAATCGTCAAGGGAATATTCAAATTATTCTGCGAGATGTGGAAGAAGTTCGCATTTTTAAAGAAGGTTTGGCAGCGATAAGCGTGTTCGACAAAACCGATGCAAATCTAAAATGGGGATTTATTAACAAAAACGGCATACTCGTAATTCATCCGCAATTTGTATTTGCAAGCAATTTTTACAACGACCGGTGCGCTGTGCATAACGAAAAAAATCAATGGGGATTTATTGACAAAGGGGGGAATGTTGTAGTTGAATACCAATACGATACGGTGTATTCGTTTGTAAACAATAGAGCAATTGTAGTAAAAGGCGGTAAATACGGTGTGATAGATAAATCGGGCAAAACGCTTATTGAGCCTCAATTCAGGGCAATGATAAATGACGGAAACAATTATGCCGTGCAGCAAATTGACCGTAAATGGGGCTGGTGCAATGCGCAAGGGCAACTGATTATCAATCCGCAATTTGAACAAGTGCAACCATTTTTGAACAATGATTTTGCGCCTGCTGCCTTTGCCGGTAAATTTGGTTTTATTGATAAAAGAGGTACGTTTGTGGTAAATCCGCAATTCGACAATGCGCTGCCGTTTAATGGTAATTTGGCACAAGTAGCGATGAATAAAAAAATTGGATTTGTTGGTCTCGACGGGCGTTTTGTAATCAATCCGGTGTATGATAAAATTTCGCCCGATTATGTAACGTTTGTACTTAACGGCACTTCTACACACGAAAGCGTGCAATCGGATTATTATAATTTTAATTCATTGATTGAAGCGTTGAATTTTTCAAGTCCCGACGGAAATACCGATTCTACTACGTTTTATCAAATCATGCGCAAATATAATTTGCACCGCAGCGATTTCAATGAGCATACCAATGAATATAAAATTATTGACAATAGGGTAGTGTCGTCGAGTTTCTCGTATGATTTATTTATTCACGGAAAAGTGTTTGATGAAATTTTGCCGAAAAATCTTGTTGGCAAACGAATATTAACCAAAGCCGACAGCGCACAAATTCGTTACGAATTTAACCATAACAATGAAGTGTTGGCATATTTTTACTTGGTGCGTTTTGCCGATAAATTGGAAAATATGGAGCCAATGGTACGAAATATTTTGGAAAAAGAATTATTGTTGCGCGGATATACCGAAGTGAGTAAAGCATCGGGCGCAAAAGTATTTGAAAATGAAACGGAATATGTGCGTACATACATAGGAAAAAATTGTATAGCGCTTACCATTACATTCAAACCAACGGAGCGAACGCTCGAACGACGTGCTGCAAAGCGCAAATCTAATACGCGAAATTAATTAATAATCAATATAAAAATAGTATAAAAATGGAAGAAAAAAAATCAAAATTACCGGTAATTCTTATTGTTATCATTGTGCTTTTGCTTGGCGGAATAGGCTTTATAGCATGGCAATATTTAGAAATGGAAAAAGCCAAAGTTGAAGCTGACGGAAATGTTAAGGCAGTTGAGAGTGAAAAAGCGAACCTTTTCAAACAATTAGATGAGTTGGAACTTACAATTGCAGAGCAAAAGGGGCTAAACGAAGATTTGGATATGCAACTTAATGAACGATTAGCCGAAATAGAAGATTTGCGTGTATCGCTTCAACAAGCGAATGCTCGTGCTGCCGATGTGGGCAGATATCGCAAACAAATTGAAGTGCTTACCGAGCAAATACAGGAATACATTCGTCAAAATGCCCGTTTGTCGCATCAAGTAGATTCGTTGGGTTATTTGGAAAGAGTAAAGCAAATGAAATTGGACACTATGGAAGTGCGAAATTACCAAAACAATCGCCGTATTGAAGAATTGAGCCAAAAAGTTGAAATTGGTTCACAATTGCGCATAAGCGATATACGGGTAACAGCTTTCAATAACCGTCAAAAAGAAGTAAGCAAAGCAAAGCAAACTTACAAAATTGGTATTACCGGCACTATGTTGAAAAACACTTTAACCGAAGCTGGACCAAAAACAGTATTTATGCGTATAACCACACCAAGCGGTATTGTAATTACTCAATCGCCAAGCAATCAATTTGAATTTGAAGAAAAAACAATCATGTTTAGCGAGAAAAAAGAAGTACAATATAATAATACAGATACAAGAATCGAAATGTTTTATAACATTGGCGAAGGACAATTGGAGCCGGGATTGTATCGCATAACACTTTTCAGCGAAGGTAGAGAAGTGGGGAATAGCGTGATAGAATTAAAATAAAACGCTAAAAAATAAAAAAACTGCAAAAAAGTTTTTGTAAAAGCAAAAAAATTTGTATATTTGCTCTTGCAAAAAAACAGGAATCTTATGCTGCAAGGCTGTAAGATTCCTTTTGTTTTATATTAAATTTAAAAAGTAATGGCAAACATTTCTTATGTAACAGAAGAAGGATTGAAAAAACTTCAACAAGAATTAGACCGTTTGACTTCGATTGAACGACCTAAAATTTCGCAACAAATAGCCGAAGCGCGCGATAAAGGCGACCTTTCGGAAAATGCTGAATACGATGCCGCCAAAGAGGCGCAAGGTTTATTGGAATTGCGTATTGCAAAACTGAAAGGAACAATTGCAACTTCCCGCATTATCGACGAATCGAAACTTGACAATTCAACGGTGCAAATACTGTCGAAAGTAACGATTAAAAACACCAAAAATAATGCTACCATGCAATATACGCTTGTGGCAGAATCGGAGGCTGATTTGAAATCGGGAAAAATTTCTATCAACACGCCTATTGCAAAAGGTTTACTTGGCAAAAAGCAAGGCGATATGGTAGAGGTTACTGTACCTGCGGGGAAAATTCCGTTTGAGATTATAGAGATAACGAGGTAAAAGCCCCCTCCCGACCTCCCCCTCAAGGGGAGGAGAAGG
>WQTX01000098.1 GCA_009786075.1 Bacteroidota bacterium
TGTTCATTTTTTGCGCGCAAGCGCGTTTTTTTAGAGTAAACACGAAGGCACGAAGACAGAAAGACACGAAGAATATTTTCTTAACTAAACGACATTGGATTTGAAAATGTAAAATAATGGGAACGCGGATAACGCAGATGACACGGATTTATCACGGATAATAACAGTAAAAAATCTGCGAAAATCCGTGTTATCCGCGTCATCTGCGTTCAAAAAAACTATATTTGCAAAAAAAAAATGATAGCACAACGACAATTATTTTTACAATTACTTGGACAAACTTCGCCTGCACCGCTTATGCTCGAAGTGGAACGGGCGCAGGGAATATATATGTACACACCTGAAGGACGCAATGTAATTGATTTGATTTCAGGCGTTTCGGTTAGTAATTTGGGGCATTGCCACCCAAAAGTAGTTGCAGCAGTGCAGCGTCAAGCCGAAACCTATATGCACCTTATGGTATATGGCGAAGTGGTGCAATCGCCACAAGTGCAACTTGCTCAGTTGCTTACAAGTATTTTGCCCAAAGAATTGCAATCGGTGTATTTGGTCAACTCCGGCAGCGAGGCTATTGAGGCTGCGCTCAAACTTGCAAAACGAGTAACAGGACGGCGCAAAATCATCAGTTGCTACAATGCTTATCATGGCAGCACGCACGGTGCTTTGAGCGTAATGGGCGGAGCGGAATTTAAACGCAATTATGAGCCTTTGCTGCCCGAAGTGTCGCACATTCATTTCAATTCGCTTGCCGATATTGAACTTATAAATACCGAAACCGCCTGTGTAATTGTAGAAGTTTTGCAAGGCGAGGCAGGTATTGTTGCTGCAACGCCGCAATTTTTAACCGCTTTGCGCACAAAATGCAGCGAAACAGGCACGCTTTTAATTTTCGACGAAGTACAAACGGCATTCGGACGCACCGGCACAATGTTTGCCTTTGAACATTATAATATAGTACCCGATATTATTTGCTTTGCCAAAGGTTTGGGCGGCGGTATGCCAATTGGCGCATTGGTAAGTTCCAAACAAAATATGGATTGTTTCACGCATAATCCGGTGTTGGGGCATATTACCACTTTTGGCGGACACCCCGTGTCGGCGGCGGCGGCACTTGCATCGTTGCAGGAATTGGTTGACAATAAATCGTTGATTGCCGGTATTGAACAAAAATCGCAATTGTTTATTTCGCTTTTGCAACATCACAAAGCAATTAAAAGTATTCAAGGCAAAGGCTTATTTTTATCGGTAGAACTTGCCTCGCGTGATATGGTTTTTGCGTTTATTCCCAAAGCGTTGGAATACGGCATACTTACCGACACCTTCTTGTTTTGCGAAACGCACATACGCATAGCACCGCCGTTTATTATTACTGAAACCGAAATTCATGAGGCTTGTGGGCGACTTTTGGGTGCACTTGATGAAGTGAGTTTGTCCACGGATTTTACAGGTTAATACGGATTGTTTTTCGATAATCATTTTACTAAATCCCAACAAAAAAATGTCAGGATTTTTTACGCTCACTTCTTCCAAAAATCCAATAAATTTTTTATCGCTTCTTGGAATAATTTCGGAGCTTTCACGCCCAAAATCAATTTTCCGTTTTCATTGAGCAAAAAACCGACTTCAATTTCCACGATTTCTTCTTCTTGACTTCCATACAAAACTACTGTTCTGACAATTTTGTATTGAGGGTATTCCTTTTTGCTGTAAAGTTTGTCGAAAGCGTCATAACCTGCCAATTCTTTAATTCCATCTGCTCGGAGTTTATATTTTTTACCTTCAATGTCAATAATAATTTTGTTCGACAAGTCAAGCAAAACCAAATCGGGAATATTGATAATCTGCGACTTGTCGCCTGCTTTGTATTTTTCTCTGTCAGTGTATTTTGCAAGCGGAATTGGAGTACCTTTCAACGGAATAAAATAGCTTTTTTCGCAACCTGCGTGATTTTCAAAAATTGAATATCCATTGGCAAAATTCTCAACAACCAAATGAATAAAAATTGTTCCAAGTTTCTCGCCGTCAAGGTCGTATTTCCAATAGTTCTCGTTCATTTCGGCTTTCGGAACTTTCAAACCTTGCAACAAAATGTCTAATTTATTTGCAATTTGAATGAACTTGTTTGTCTTTCCAATGTGATTTTGCGAAAGTTCGTGTTGTGTAATTTCTATTTTTCCGTTCCAACCGAGTTTTCGCAAAACGGCTGAAATTATTGATAATGCACCAATATTTGGGTCGTGTGAAAGTCCACCATTTTTGAAAAGTCGTCCCGAAATTTCAATTTTGTTTTTCTTTTTTGTCAGTAAAATTGGTACATTTCCCGCAGGTGCTTTTCGCATATTTGCTTTGAAATTAATAATTTCATCAATCGTTTTGAATGGGACAAAAACTTTCTCGTCTAATTTTTTGCCCAAAATTTCCACGCCCAAAGTCAAAAGCAATCTTGTGCCAAAAATGTATGTGTCCGTTGGCTCTTCTTTTTGCGCAACTTGCAAGTTGTAAAGCATTATTTTCCGAGTTTTTGGAAAATAATTTTCAATGAAAACAAATTTACTGCAACGCTGATAAACGCCTGTATTTCGGCTTTCTTTGTCGTCCGTTTTTGTTTCTTCAATGGCGTAAATAGGTGTATCTTTGGTTGTTGGCTCGCTTTTCTGATAGAAAATCAAAAAATCGGTAAAACTCGAATTGCCCGAAACGGTTTTTACGAAAATTTTATCTACTAAATTACAGCGTAATCCGATAATTTCGTAGGTAAATGTGAATTTCCCTTTATCTAAAATCGGCAAAATGCGGATTGTGTCAATGATAACTGCAACTTTATTGTCCAGTGCAAACTTTTGAAAAATTGTTGCAATGACTTCTTTTTTAGGGCGTTCCTCTGTCAAAAACCAAAGATTTTTACTCATTTTCGTAAAATATATAATTGTTCTTTTATGTGTTTTTTATACTTGCTTTCTCCGTTGTTGTTACTCTTAAAGCGTAGATAATCAAATTCTTCCAATTCTACATTTCCGTATTTTGAAAGAATTGATAAAATTTCGTTTTGTAGCATAATTCCCTCGTTGTTGTAACTCAAAATCAAGGTCTTATATTTCCCAAATTTTGCGACTTTTTCCAATTCTTGTAATGCTGTTGTAGCGTTACAAAATTTAGATTTTTGATTTTCATAATTTGCTCTTAATCCCGTAATGCCTTTAATTTCAGGATTATCGTATTTTGCAATCGTTTCTAATAAGTGATAATTTGGTGCGTATTGTCGCTGATTATAAGGTGGGTCAAGATAAAAAATATCTGCCTCAATTTTATCAAGCAAAATTACTGAATTTTCGTTAAAGCATTGATTTTCAGAATTGTTTTTTACAAATTCAATCGGTCGCAATTCTAATTTTTTAACCGCTCGCGGGTCCCATTTTTTATGGAAAGCGGCATAAACTCCTGCAACATTTGCATAAAACGGAACTGTTTCAATCAAACATGCCAACAATATAAAATACTCATTTTCAGAAATTAACTTTTCTTTTTTCCATTCTTCAATCTGCTGGCGGATTGCGTCAATTCGCAATCCATTTTCTTCCGAAAAATACATGCGATCGCCTGCTAGTGTGTAATTTTTCCAAATAAAACCCTGTTTGTTCGGAATTTGATTGAGATAATCAACAATTATTTGCAACGGAGTTGCAAATAATTGTTGAGATTGAAAAGTTACATTTTTTAGTAACTTTTCAAATGTAAATTCTTGATTATTTGCGACATACGCTTTTTGTAAGACGAAAGAAAAATACAGTAAATCGGAAGAAAAAATCTGATAATTCATTTTTTTGAAAAAACGCCCGACATTTGTAGTCCCTGCGAAAAAATCAAAAAATGACTGACCTTTTATACCTTTTTCGGTCATTATTTGATAGATTTTATCAAGTAAATTTTCTTTATTTCCTATAAATCTCATTCAAAATTCGTCAAAAAGTGAATATTGTTTTTGTTTTTTGGGTGGTTCGTAGTTAGTTATCAAAACTTCTATACTTGCATTTTTATCTCGCACAGCGGTTTGGTAATTTGAATTTGAGTAATTGAAATTCAAATAATTTATTTTATAATTTGGATTTTTTTTAGTCCAATTTTTCAAAATAACATTTTCTTTCCCTTTGTGTTCCAATACATTGGATAAAGCAAATTTAATTCCTTGATTGTCAAGGTTATCTAACTTTTTCAGCAATGATTTTTCTTCTCTTTCCGTCCAGCCTTTAAATCCTCGTTTCCCGTCATTGTAAGTTCCACAAGTAATTAAATAAGGAGGGTCGGCATAAACAAAATCTTCATTCCCAAGATTGTTAAAATCAAAATCTTCAAAATCTTTATTTGAAAAATTTACATCGTTTTCTTTGATTTCGATAATGAAATCTTCTAAATTTTGTCGCATTGTCGGATTAAAATTGCTTCGTTCTCGCCCGAAAGGATTATTAAATTCGTGGCTGTTGTTAAACCGAATTTGATGGTTGAATGAAAAGGCAATCAAAACAAACAAATCCAAGGGATTTTTTTCGGTATTATATTTTTGTCGTAAATTTTTGTAACCAATTTCGTTTGTCAATGACAAGTCAAAATCATCAATTCTCTTTTCAATATGCAATAATGTTTCGTCTAAACTTTTGATTTGAAACGCTTTGTACATTTCAATCAAAAAAATCAAATTATCGTTGAAATGAATTTTGTTTGCATTTGAATTTATCCCGACATTGCAACCACCACAAAATAAATCCACAAAATTGTCAATTTCGGCAGGAAATAGAGGCAAAAGTTGAGGCAAAAGTTTGGATTTTCCGCCAATATAATTTAAAGGAGATTTAGTTTTTTGTCGTTTATATGTTGCTATTGCCTGCATTTTGTCGTTTTAACAACTTCCGAATGCAAATGTATAATTTTTTCTTGATTTTTTTGTACTGGATTTTCTACTTAGTGTGTAATCCCTGTGTTGTAATGAAAAAAGCAAATTAGTGAAGTCGCTTCTACATTAAACGTTATTTGTCCACAGATTAACACAATTGTTTTATTTTGATAATCAATAAAATAAGAAAATAAAATGTGTTAATCTGTGAAAATTTGTGCAATCTGTGGACTTTTAAGATAGCAACAAAGGATTTTTTTTTATTTTTGCTAAAAAAACAATACTTTATGGCAACTACAGCAGATTTTAAAAATGGATTGTGTATAGAATTTAACAACGATTTATATACAATTGTACAATTTCAGCACGTGAAACCGGGAAAAGGCGCAGCGTTTGTGCGCACCAAAATGCGTAACGTAAAAACCGGACGAACATTGGAAAACACATTCAACGCCGGAGTAAAAGTAAATGTGGCTCGCATTGAACACCGTCCGCATCAATATTTGTACAACGACGAAATGGGTTACAATTTTATGAATACCGAAACGTTTGAACAAGTTTCTATTCCGGCAGAGCTTATCAACTGTCCCGAATTGATGAAAGAAGGACAAACGGTAGATATGATATTTCACGCCGATACCGAAACTGTGTTATACGCCGAATTGCCGCCATCGGTAATTATGGAAGTAATTTACACCGAACCCGGATTGAAAGGCGACACTTCGAGTTCTACCGCACTGAAAGCGGCAACCGTGGAAACAAATACCGATATTATGGTGCCATTATTCGTAAATCAAGGCGATAAAATTAAAATCGACACGCGCGACAAATCGTATATGGAACGAGTGAAATAATACGAATAAAAAAGAGACTGATTTTTTTAATCGGCCCCTTTTAATCATACACTATGGAAAATAGAAATATACTTTTTTTGTCGCAACAGTTGCAAGCTGCAACGTCTAAATTAAATTGTTTGCTTGAAATCACGCGATTAATAAACGATGATCTATCGTCGGAGTTGTTGTGCGAAGCCTACAAAAAAATTCTTGTTAAAGACTTTCATGTTGGTAATTTTCTTCTTCTCATGAAAAATTCCCATTGGTACTGTGCGATAAATAATGGTATTTATGGCGTAGAAAACAGCGATGTTGATACGTGGGTAAATGAAACGTTTTACCAATATAAAAACATTGACGAAATAGAATTTCTCGACAAACCATTTTTTATCATTCCTATTTTTCATTACGAAAAACCGCTTGCCTATTTACTCATAGCCGACAAAAACAATAGTATGCAAGACGTTAGTTCTATTGTAAAGCACCGAAAATTTATACAAACTATTACCAATATTATTGTAAGTGCTATTGAAAACAAACATTTATATGAAGAAAAACTTGAAAAAGAGTCGTTAAAAAAAGAACTTGAAGTGGCATCTCATGTGCAGACAATGCTTATTCCAAGTGCTAAATCGTTGCCGCAAAACGACAATGTAAGCGTGGCTTCGTTTTATGCGCCACACTTTCGAGTTGGCGGCGATTATTTCGATTTTATACAGCTTACCGACACCGATTATGGATTTTGCATTGCCGATGTGTCGGGTAAAGGAGTGTCGGCGGCTATTTTAATGGCAAATTTTCAAGCAAATGTGCGAGCGTTTGCCCGACTTGGAGTGCAAGTGGAATTATCGTATATTGTAAAAGAACTTGATGCGTTTATCAACCAATTTTTGCAAGGCGAAAAATTCATTACATTTTTTATAGCTCGCTACAATATTGAAACAAAATTACTGCACTACATAAATGCCGGACACAATCCCCCTCTCTTTTGGTCGGCAAAAGAAAAAAAAGTACAATATTGTAAACAAGGTTGCGTGGGGCTTGGCATGCTCGACCACATAGAAAATATTGCACAAGGCGAAATTCAAGTAGCTGCCGGCGATAAAATGCTGTGCTACACCGACGGACTGAGCGAAGCTGAAAATGAAAAATCAAAAGAATTTGGTACGCGTGAAATTGAACGTGCCATTGCGAAAAAAATTCCAATACAAAAAACAATAGAGTATTTGAACAACAAATTGAAAAAATTCTTAGGTTCAAAATTGCCCAATGACGATATTTCGATTTTAGGAATTGATTTTAAATAGGGAATAGTGATTAGTGGTTAGTGATTAGTCAATGTGCTCGGTTATTCAATTATTCAGTTATTCAATTATTTCCCTATGAAAAAAATCACAATCTTTCCATTTATTTTATTCTTCTGTTTTACAGCAGCTTGCAATAGTTCCAATACGAGCGATACGGGCGTTGTAATCAATGGCGTAACGTGGGCTACATGCAATGTAAATTCCGTGGGAACGTTTACCAACAATGCCGAAGATGCCGGAATGATGTATCAATGGAATGTGAAAAAAGCATGGAACGCTACCGGAAACGTGAGCGATTGGAATACCGTAATGCCCAACGGCACTACGTGGGAACGAGAAAACGACCCTTCGCCCGCAGGGTGGCGAGTGCCTACAATTGCCGAAATAAAATCATTGCTCGATACCACAAAAGTTATGTGTAAAAGTACAGTTCAAAACGGTGTGAAAGGTTCGTTGTTTACCGATAAAAGCACCAATCAATCGCTATTTTTGCCATTTGTCGGTTACCGGTATTTTACCAACGGCACATTATATTACAGCGGCACATTGGGCGTGTACTGGATTAACAACGAAGAAAAAGCCGAAGGTTCGTTGGCACTATATAGCAACATTGCCGGCAATAATCTCAATGGCAGCATAAGAACATTTGCCTACACAATTCGTCCGGTTGCGGAAAATAATTAGTAGTAGTACTAAAAACATGACACATCTCATAAAATTCGCCCTGTTTTTTTGTTCTGAAAATTTTGCGTTTCACAATAAATTCCCTACTATTGCCAATAATAACTGACTAACCGATTAATCAACGATTTAACACCCCAAAACCATGAATTTACAAGGCTCACAAACAGAAAAAAATCTGTTAAAATCATTTGCCGGCGAATCGCAAGCCCGCAATCGTTACACATTTTTTGCAAGTCAAGCAAAAAAAGAAGGTTTTGAACAAATTGCCGCAATTTTTACCGAAACGGCAGAGCAAGAAAAAGAACACGCCAAACGCTTTTTTAAATTTTTAGAGGGCGGCTGTGTTGAAATTACAGCATCGTTTCCTGCCGGAAAAATAGGCACAACCGCCGAAAATTTATTGGCAGCTGCCGAAGGCGAAAACGAAGAATGGACGGAATTATACCCACAGTTTGCCGATACTGCCGAAATAGAAGGTTTTATGGCAATTGCTACCGTTTTCCGCATGATAGCACGAGTAGAGGCAGAACACGAAGCGCGCTATCGCCGTTTGTTGGAAAACGTGAAAAACGGCAAAGTATTTAAAAAAGATAGAAGTACAAAATGGAAATGTACCAATTGCGGCTATGTACACGAAGGCGCGGAAGCTCCCGAAATGTGTCCGGCATGTGCACACCCACAAGCGTATTTTCAAGTGAAGGAAGAAAATTTTTAGATTTTTCTCATATTTTTGTTGAAGAGGTTGAGTTGGGAAACTCAGCCTCTTTTTTTCGCTGAGGCTTATACCATTTCATGCTGGATTGCTTCACTTCGTTCGCAATGACGCTCTTTTGAAAATTTGCACAAACCAACAAAAGAGCGTCATTGCGAGGAACGAAGCAATCCAGTTATTATTTAATTTGTATTTACGGAAAATCTTTTTAATTTTTAGTTCAAGATTGTCAATTGAAAATGTTATTTTTGCAATTGCACAAATAATTTTGTAATGATACTACCCAAAAGAAAACATAAAAAAAAGCATCGTCGTCTCTTTAAAAAACGTCTGCCGCGTTTGCAAAACTTGCATCATAAATACCGGTTGGTAATTATCAATGATGAAACGTTTAGCGAAGTATTTTCGTTCAGGCTTTCAAAAATGAACACCTTTGTACTTGTGTTTTGCCTATCAATTGTTTTTATTGGGTTGATTTATTTACTGATAGCTCATACTCCTCTGAAAGAGTATATTATACCCGATTACCCGAAAACCGAAGAGCGTGAAAAAATTATTGCAAATGCTATTCGGGTCGATTCTTTGGAACACATAATTGGACTGTATGACCAAAAATTGCAGTTGCTTTATATGGTTATCAACGGTGATGAACCGCCGCAATATTTGAATTCGCCTAACGACACAACGCAATATTTAGAAGACATTTCCTACAATCGCTCACTTGAAGATTCGCTCCTGCGTGCCGAAATTCAAGAGTATAATGCGTTGAATGTTAATTTTCAACAGGCATCGTACACCAATCCGCATTACAGTAATTTGCACTTCACGGTTCCGTTGCGGGGCACTATCACGCAGCGTTTTTCGCCTGCCGACAAACATTTTGCAACCGATATTGCCGCTCCGGCAAAAAGCGTGATTCATTCGGTGTTGTCGGGTACGGTGGTGCTGGCTACGTGGTCGTATGAAACGGGCTATACTATTATAATTCAGCACAATAACGATATAGTTTCAATTTATAAACATTGCTCGAAACTGCTCAAACAAACCGGCGACGTGGTAAATGCGGGCGAAGCAATTGCAATCATAGGCAATACCGGCACATATACCACCGGCGCGCATTTGCATTTTGAATTGTGGTATGCGGGAAAACCGGTTAATTCTGAGGAGTTTATAGCTTTTTAAAGGAGACGAGGAAACGAGGAGACAAGGAAACAAGGGAGAAAGAAACAAGGAGGCAAGGGACGAGAAACGAGGGAGTAGAAACCTTGTATCTTGTATCTAAAACCTAAAAACCTAAAAAATCATGAAAAAAATAGCCATTCTCGGTTCAACCGGCTCAATTGGAACACAGGCTCTTGAAGTGATTGCTGCCAATCCGCAGGAATTTTCGGTTGAGGTGCTTACTGCCAATACTAATGCCGATTTGCTGATTGCGCAAGCAAAACAATTCAACCCCAACATGGTGGTAATTGCCGATAAATCGCTCTATTCGTACGTGCATGAGGCACTTGACGACCTTGATATAAAAGTTTTTGCAGGCGAAGAATCGTTGATTGATGTTGCTGGTATGGATAATGTAAATATTGTGCTTGGGGCGTTGGTTGGCTATTCGGGATTGTTGCCTATTATAAATGCCATAAAACATGGAAAAACAATTGCGCTTGCCAATAAAGAGGTGCTTGTGGTTGCCGGTCAATTAGTTAATGCGCTGTCGCACAAACATAAGGCAAATATTTTACCGGTTGATTCCGAACATTCGGCAATTTTTCAATGTTTAGTGGGCGAAATGCAATATGGCAATGTGCCCGAAAAATTATTTCTTACGGCATCGGGTGGACCATTTCGGGGAATGAATTACGCAGATTTACAGAAAGTTACCAAAGTGCAAGCACTCAAACACCCCAATTGGGACATGGGTGCAAAAGTTACTATAGACTCGGCAACGCTTATGAACAAAGGCTTGGAAATGATTGAGGCTCGTTGGCTTTTTGGCGTTGCGCCGCAGAATATTGAAGTTGTGGTACACCCGCAATCGATTGTCCATTCTGCCGTGCAATTTACCGATGGCTCTATAAAAGCACAAATGGGTTTGCCCGATATGAAACTCCCCATTCAATATGCGCTGGGATTTCCGCAACGGGTAAAATCCGATTTCCCTCGTTTTTCGTTTTGGGATTACCCGAATTTGACCTTTGAAAAACCCGATTTGAACGCATTCCGGAATTTGCAACTTGCCTACACTGCAATTGAAAAAAACGGAAATATGCCCTGCATAATGAACGCTGCCAACGAAATAGCCGTGCAAAAATTTTTGGAAGAAAAAATATCATTCCTCGAAATTTCAAATCTTATAGAAAAAACTATGAACGCCATATCATTTATAGCAAATCCTACATTAGACGATTTTATACAAACTCATGCCGAAGCGATTGCTTTTGCGCAAAAATTATAAAATTTAACTTTCACAAGTTACATTTATAGCAAAGAACAAACACTTCGACTGCGCTCAATGACCACCTAAGAAACACGAAATAAACAACTTATAACAATATTACGGTGCTCTGCACCTTACTAACAACAAACATTAATACCTACAAATATTACGTTGCTACGCAACTTTTTCGCCGACA
>WQTX01000099.1 GCA_009786075.1 Bacteroidota bacterium
GAAATAGAAGTTTGTAGCCGTTGCGGCGAGCCATCGGGCAATAGTCGCGAAGTTGTCAACAACTGTAATGGCATTGCCGTAAATGCAACCAACTTCCCTGACGCAAATTTCAGAGCATGGATATTGTCTCAACCTTGGGGTAGCGATGCTTGTATTTCCACAAGTGCAATTGCGGGAATCAGAGATATGAATGTTTCCGGAAAAAATATTGCCGACCTTACGGGTATCAACTATTTTACCGGACTTCAATATTTGAATTGCAGTAACAATCAACTCACTACGCTTAATGTAACGGGCTTGACGCACCTTATCGGCTTGGATTGCCGCAATAATCAACTCACGTTGCTTGATGTTTCGGGATTGGTACACCTTAAATACTTGGATTGCGACAACAATGGACTTGTCACGTTAAGAGTGGCGAAATTGGCAAATCTTGTTACATACAACGGCGATGCACAAACCCGCATCATCGAAATTGACGAAATCGACGAAAACGCTATTGTTATCAATGTTTATCCGAACCCAACTGCCGACAAAGTATATCTTTCAACCGATGCCAACGTACAACTTTTCACTCAACAAGGTGCATTGTTATACAGCGGATTCGGCAACGAAATAGACTTGACCAACTATCCTCAAGGAATATATATCTTGAAGATAAATGGGGGCAAAGTAGTGAAAGTGGTGAAATTATAACTAAATACAAACCGTAGAGACGCAATGTATTGCGTCTCTACAACACCCAAAACGGCAAACCATTTTCAGGTTTGCCGTTTTTTTGTAAAATTCACAAAAGTTAACTATATTAATAGCACTTAGGTGTTATTGATAAGATATTTTTTTTACCTTTGTGACTTGGCATCATTTACAGTGGAGCGTAATGTTGCCGAAGACATAAAAAATTAGTACATATTAACTTGTTTTTTTATTACTTCTAAAACGAAAATGCTTATGAGCACTACTTTTACCCATAAACAATGCCCTAAATTAATTGCACTGTTTGTTTTCTACATTATTTCTTGTAGAATGCTCCTTGCCGCACCAGCATATCCCTATCCGGTTACTTTTACGCAACCCGACGGAGATACTCTGACTATTGTAATGAAAGGCGATGAGTCCTTGAAGTATGCGGAGACCGAAGATGGTTATACTTTAATGTATGACGAGAAAGGCGCTCTTTGCTATGCACAGCGGAAGGTAAATGGTGATATAGAACCGTCAAAATACATCGCAAGGTCTAAAAGAAATCGAACATCCGATGAGGCGAATTTTTTACGGACAATCTCTCTGAGATTATCTCACAGTAAGTCGCAATTAAGCTCTTCCTCAAGTATCCCAAAACTGCGGTCAAGTGGAGTGGATTTGACCCAAAAAGCATTCCCTGCAACAGGGGAGCGAAAATTACTGTGTATCCTCATCGGTACTCCGGACAGAGGATTTGTCAAAACTCAGAATGAGTTTAATAATCTTTTCAATCAGGTAGGTTACAGTGTTGATGGAGCTGATGGAAGCGTGCGCGATTATTTTCTTGAAGCGTCTTACGGGCAACTTAACTTATCGACTGACGTAGTGGGTCCGTTTACTGCAAGCAAAGATATGGCATACTATACCTACAATTACGCGCGCACGCAGGAGTTGATATTGGAAGCTTGTGCTATGGCGCATAACAGTGGAGTGGATTTTTCTGTTTATGATAATGACAAAGATGGTGTGATTGACGGACTTTACATTATTTATGCCGGACATGGTCAAGAATCCGGTGCCAGTAATTCTATTTGGGCGCATGCAGGATGGCTTCCGGAAACACAATTCAATGGTGTATGGGTTCAAAATTACGCTTGTTCCCCCGAACGAAGATATAATAGCGGAACATATATGACACATATTGGGATTATTTGCCACGAATTTGGTCATACATTAGGTGCAGGGGATTACTATGGGGGGATATTTGCAGAAACCGGACCGTGGGACTTAATGGCTGGCGGAAGCTGGAATAATGATGGGCGTACCCCGCCTCACCCTAATCCTTATGTGAAAATTTACAACTATAATTGGGCTACCGTTACTGAACTGAATACTCCACAAGTCGTTACTGTGTCTCCTTCCATAGATGATAAAACAGCATTTTACAAGGTTAACACGACGACCCCCGGCGAATATTTTCTCATTGAAAACCGTCAACAGAAAAAATTTGATACTCATATTCCCGGAAGAGGGTTGATGATTTACAGATCAAGTGTTGAGGCTCCCGGCGCTACCAATCTTCAGAAATTCTATCCGGTTTCTGCCAATGCTCCGGTACCAATACCCAGACAGGGAGACGCGCTAAGTAACTATGGAAATATTAGTATTGCTTCTTGCCCTTGGCCCGGCACAGGTAATAAAACCTTGTTTACCGATGCTACAACTCCTTGGATGAAATCTTGGGCAAATGCCAACACCGGTAAGCCTATAACCAATATTGTAGAAAACATTACTACCGGTGATATTACTTTTTCTTTTATGGGAGTAACAGACTATTATATTATCCAAGCCTCTGCAAACCAAGGAGGCGTGCTTTCTCCATCAGGAAACGTTATTGTTACTCACGGAAATTCCCAAGCATTTATCATCACTCCCGACCCGGGAAAGAAAATCGCTTCGGTAGTGGTTGACGGAGAGATTGTGCCGGAGGCTGTTGTAGCCGGCAGTTATACCTTTACCAATGTAGCCGGCAATCATAAGATTGATGTAACTTTTATTGATGAAGCCGGATTGGGCATTGCTATAGACAAAGTCAATTTCCCTGACGATTATTTCAGAATATGGGCATTGACGCGACCTTGGGGAAGTGATGCAATACTTACCCCTGACGAAATTGCGGGCATAACTAATATGTCTGTTAATAATATGGGTATATCCGATTTGAAGGGATTAGAGTATTTTACAGCGCTGAAAGAGTTGTATTGCTACAACAACAAACTCTTTTCGCTTGATGTGTCAAACTTGACTAATCTTGAAACTTTGTTTTGTGACAACAACCAATTGACTTCGCTTGATGTGTCGAATTTGACTAATCTTAAACATTTGTCTTGTAGCAACAATAAGCTCACTTCGCTTGATGTGTCGGGAAAGAAAACTAATCTTGTAACTTTGCATTGTAGCAACAATCAACTCGCTACGCTTAATGTGTCGAACTTGATCAATCTTGAATCTTTCGCTTGCCACGGGAATCACCTTACGGCAATTGATGTGTGGGGTTTAACAAAACTTATTGGTTATATACCTTTTAGTTTGCAAACTCCAATCCTTACTTTAACTTTGACCGCAGACGGCACTTATAGCGCTGCAATAGCGTTGCATAATCCTACGTTGTCCAAATTTGCCGCAGGCATAACCTACAAAGACGGCAAACTGATAAGCAACAGCAACGCAATCAGCCAATCGGATTTTGAAGTAGATGTAGTAGGGCGAAACGCAAAACTGACCGGTACGATTACCTTGCTCTATAATGAAGCTTGTGCACACGATTTTTCTCTGTTTGGCACGCTGGTAAGCGCTGCAACCTGTGAAAGTCCCGCCAAGCACAAAGCCAAATGTAGCATTTGCGGTGCAGAAAGCGAAAGCGATTTATTGGACGGTATCTCAATCAACTGCGGCATTGCCATAAACGCAATCAACTTCCCTGATGCGAATTTCAGAGCGTGGGCATTGTCTCAACCTTGGGGTAACGATGCGTATCTTTCCGCTGCCGAAATTGCGTCGATAACCGAGATAAATGTCCGCGGAAAGGGAATAGCCTCGTTGAAAGGAATAGAATATTTTACAGCATTGAAAACGTTGGATTGCTCCAACAATCAACTTGAAACGCTTGATATATCGGCTTTGACAAATCTTCAATACTTCTCTTGCCAAAACAATCAGCTCACTTCGCTTGATTTGTCGGGTTCACCATTTATTAAAGGCGTGGAGTGCTTCAACCAAACCCCAACCCTCACGTTAAACGCAGATGGTGGTGTATATAGCGTAGCAATCACGTTGAACAATCTGACAAAATTGGCAAACGGCATCACTTACGCAGGCGGTAAATTGATAAGCAATAGCAACACCATTGCCTCTACGCCATTTGAAGTAAATGTAACAGGAAACGCTGCAAAATTGAGTGGAACGATTACCTTGCTGTATGGTGCTGTTGAGGTTTGTACACACGATTTTTCCATACTTGGCACATTGGTAAGCGCAGCAACTTGTACAACCTCGGCAAAACACAAAGCAAAATGCAGCTTGTGTGGCGAAGAACACGCAACGCTGTTGTTGAACGGCGCATCTGCTCTCGGACACGATTTCTCCGTATGGATTGTAAACCCGGCAAACGCAACCGAGCAAATCGAAGTTTGCAGCCGTTGCGGCGAACCATCGGGCAACAGCCGTGAAATTGTTTGTGAACATACATTTACCGCATGGGAAATCACAACTCCTGCCACTTGTACTGCTACCGGAGTAAGAACCGAAAAATGTTCACTTTGCGGAACATTGGGTACAACAACACAGGTAATACCTGCATTGGGACATAATTATACAACCGTTGTAATACTGCCAACCTGTACCGCACAGGGTTACACAACCTATACCTGTACTCGTGGCGATGATGAATATGTTGGTAATTATGTTGCGGCGCTCGGACATAACTTCTCCGTATGGATTATAAATCCGGCAAACGCCAACGAAGAAATCGAAGTATGTAGCCGTTGTGGCGAGCCTTCGGGTAACAGCCGTGAAATAGCCGTCGTTATCAACTGTAATGGCAATGGCATCGCCATCAACGCCACCAACTTCCCTGATGCAAATTTCAGAGCTTGGGCATTGTCACAACCTTGGGGCAGCGATGCTTGTCTTTCCGTTGCCGAAATTGCGGGAATAACAGAAATTAACGTATCAGGAAAAGGCATTGCCTCCTTGAAAGGAATCGAACATTTCACTTTCTTGAAAACGTTGAATTGCAGCAACAATCAACTCACAGTGCTTAATTTGTCAGGCTTGTCTCATATTCAATATTTGTCTTGCCAAAACAACCAACTTACCGCGCTTGATGTGTCAAGTTCGCAGTTCATTAAAGGAGTGGAGAGCTTCAACCAAACCCCAACACTTACATTAGCCGCAGACGGTAGTGTGTATAGTGTGGCAATCGCATTGAGCAATCCGACAAGATTGGCAAGTGGCATCTCTTACGCAGGCGGCAAATTGATAAGCAATAGCAACACCATTGCCACTACTCCTTTTGAAGTAAATGTAACAGGAAACAGTGCGAAATTGAGCGGAACGATTACCTTGTTGTATGGCGGAACAGTAGAAGTTTGTGAGCACGAATTTACTGTGCTCGGTACATTGGTAAGCGCAGCGACTTGTACCACCCCGGCAAAACACAAAGCGAAATGCAGCTTGTGCGGCGCAGAACACGTAACACTGTTGTTGAACGGCGCTCCTGCACTCGGACACGGTTTTACTGCTTGGGAAATCACAACTCTTGCCACTTGTACCACTACCGGCGTGAGAACCGAAAAATGTTCACGTTGCGGAGTACTCGGAACACAAACACAAGTAATTGCAGCATTAGGACACAATTTCACCGTGTGGATTGTAACTTCAAATGCGAACGAGGAAATCGAAGTATGTAGCCGTTGCGGCGAGCCATCGGGTAATAGTCGTGAAATCCCAACTACCAATTGCGTTGGCGGTATTGCCGTAAACGCAACCAACTTCCCTGATGCAAATTTCAGAACATGGATATTGTCTCAACCTTGGGGCAGCGATGCGTGTATTTCCACAAATGCAATTGCGGGCATAAGAGATATAAATGTTTCCGGAAAAAATATTGCCGACCTTACGGGTATCAACTATTTTACCGGACTTCAATATTTGAATTGCTCCAACAATCAACTTACAACGCTTAATGTAACGGGCTTGACGCACCTTATTGGCTTGGATTGCCGCAACAATCAACTCACGTTGCTTGATGTTTCGGGATTGGTACACCTTAAATATTTGGATTGCGATAACAATGGACTTGTTACGCTAAGAGTGGCGAAATTGGCAAATTTTGTTACATACAATGGCGATGCAGAAACCCATATTATCGAAATCGATGAAAACGCTATTTCCATCAACGTTTATCCGAACCCAACTGCCGATAAAGTTTATCTTTCAACCGATGCCAATGTACAACTCTTCACTCAACAAGGAGCATTGTTATATGTCGGCTATGGTAACAAAATAGATTTGACCAACTATCCTCAAGGAATATATATCTTGAAGATAAACGGAGACATGGTAGTGAAAGTGGTGAAATTATAACTAAATACAAACCGTAGAGACGCAATAGTATTACGTCTCTACAACACCCAAAACGGCAAACCTGAAAATGGTTTGCCGTTTTTGCACTTAAAATCAAAAATAAAATTGACTTCAAAAAAAGAATTATTCAACACCCGGAAAATTTATTTTATGCTGATAAGCATTATTTATTTTTTTATTACCTTTGAGGGAAATTTAATATAGACGGTATGGCTTGGTATGAAATTATGTTATTGGTATCCGGAGGATTTTTTGCCGTATCCTCAATCATCTCGCTGTTGTTCGGCTCGTTGGATATGAATTTTGATGGAGGACCGGAAACCGTTTTGAGCGATGTTTTTTCGTTCAAAGGGATTATACATTTTTGTATTGGTTTTTCCCTTGTACTAACGTTGATGCAGGAGGTTACGGTTATTTCCATCGCTTGCGGAGTGGTTACGGGGGTGATATTTTCCATCGTGCTGTATTTTCTGTATAAATTTATTTACGAAAAAGCGCACCAAAGTATGAAATATACCGAAGAAATTCACAATTTGGACGCAGAGGTCTATTTTTGGGATAAAACCTCGCGCACAGGCGAAGTTTTTGTTACATTGGAAGGTCGCCCCGTAACGATTTCCATCAAATGTCCCGACGGAACAGACCTGCAAAGAGGACAAAAATTGAAAGTTTCGGGTTCCCGAAAATTAGTTCATCCAAGTGAAACACAAGTTAATCATCAATAATAATTATTAAAAATTTATCAATAAAAATGGAAGAAAACTTATTTATGATTGTCGGGGTATTGTTTCTTGTTGTCATTTTGTCGGCAATTGGAATTTTTTCCCGTTACAGGAAGTGTAAATCGGACGAGATTTTGGTTATCTACGGTCTAACCCGCGGAAACAAATCGTCCAAATGTATTCAAGGGGGAGCTGCATTTGTGTTGCCTATTGTACAAGGGTATGCCTACATGTCGTTGAAACCGTTGCAATTTGAGTGTAACTTACAAAAAGCGCTCTCTTCTCAAAACATTCGTGTGGACGTGCCAACCACCGTAACGGTAGGTATTAGTACCGAATGCGATGTAATGCAAGCGGCTGCCGAGCGTATTTTGGGGTTGGGACGCTCAGAAATCGAAGATTTGGTGCGTGATATTGTGTACGGTCAAATGCGTACAATCATTGCCGATATGACCATCGAAAAGTTGAATGCCGACCGTGATGAATTTTTGGCAAAAGCGAAAAGTTTGATTGATACCGAATTGAAAAAAATCGGTTTACTGTTGATTAACATCAATATTACCGATATTCGCGATGAAGCGGGATATATCGTTCAGTTAGGTAAAAAAGACCAAGCGAAGGCGATTAACCAAGCCAATATTGAGATTGCCAATGCCGAACGCGAAGGGGAAACCAAAGTAGCCGAACAGTTGAAAATCAAAAATTCGGTTATTGCAGAAACCAAAAAAGACGAACAAATCGCGATTGCCAACGCGCATCGTGACCAAAATATTTCGGTAGCGCAAGCTGAATCCGAACGTGATTCAAAAGTCGCGGAAGCGAAAAAAGACAGAGACATCAACATTGCAAGCTTTAACTCAGAGGCGCGCATTGGAGAAATTGAAGCAATGAAAAAAGTAACGGTTTCTAACGCCGAATTAGAGGTAATCAAGGCGGAAGCGCAAGGACGTTCACAGTCAGCCGACGAGCGCGCAAGAGCTGAAATCGAAAAAAATAAAGAGTTAGCCCGCAAAGAAGCAGAAGAAGCTCGCGCAAAACGTATGGAGGCGGCGTTGACTGCCGAGCAAATCGTTCCGGCAGAAGTCTCCAAGCAACAAAAATTGATTGATGCTCAAGCCTATCAGTTGAAACTTGAAAAAGAGGCAGAAGCTAACGCCAACAAACAACGCATCGAGGCGCAAGGTAAAGCAGACGCTTTCGCATCCGAAGGTAAAGGTCGCGGGGAAGCCGTGAAAGCCGAAGGTTTGGCGCAAGCACAAGTTATCAAGGAGCAAGGTTTGGCAAAAGCCGCCGCCGAAAAAGCATCGTTAATGGCTCAAGCAGAAGGATTTGAGGCGATGGTGAAAGTAGCTGAAAACAACCCGCAAGTCGCTATCCAATGGAAGATGGTAGAACAATGGAGAGACATCGCCGCCGAACAAGTGAAAGCGTTTGAGAAGATTAACTTAGGCAATGTCAACGTAATGGATACCTCAAACGGAAGTACGCTGACCAACTTGCTAACTGGCTTAGTATCATCCATCGCTCCGGTAACGGACATAATGAAAACCATTCCGGGCATACCGAATGCGTTGAAAGTGAAGAGCGAAAACGAAAAATAAAATTTTGTAAACACAAAGGCACGGAGAACACGAAGAAAATTTAAAACTTCGTGTTCTTTTTGTTTTGTAACGGGGAGCTCTACCGTGGTTAAAATGGCAAATTTATACGGATATTTTGCGGATAACAATAAAGTGTAGTTTGTTCTGATTTTAGAATTAGTTTGTCGCCCGAAAAATCAATGTCATAAAATCCGTTGTAAACAAAATCAAAAGTATCGGTTTGTAAAATTTGTAGTGAATTTTCATCAAGCACCCACTTCCCAAAAACTGTATGAGAGTTGAAACCGGGCAATATTATTGTTCCGTTTGTTCTTATGCTAATACTTTCTTGACAAAATCCCGCTCCAATAATTCGGAGTTGTTCAACAGTATTTGGCGCGTATGACTTTCCGTTGTATATAATTTGTTCAACGCACCAACTCTGTTTTGTTAATCGTTCATAAGTTGAGGGTAATGTTGCAAGTCGGACTATACCTATAATTCCCAAAAGAGCAATGGTAACAATTATTATCAACCGCAGTTCCGGTCGTAATTTTTTAAGAAGCGGTATTTGTGAAGTTACATTAGCAAATTTGTTTAGACTTTTTGAAGGTTGCAAGTCCTCATCCTTAATGTAACCTCCATCTTTTAAAATCTCAATAGCCTTTTCAACATCACTTTCCCTCACCTGCAGTTTTACTCCGCCAATCACGTCAGAATAAATCGGGATCACTTCTACTGTCAGCTCATCCAATACACGATATTCAATTTCATCCGCTTCTAAAAGTGTCCGCAGTACCGCAAGCTCAATCGAGTGGGCAAATGTCATTATAGTTATAAAATTGTCCAATTTATCAATTTTTTAATTGTAATGTTGTGTTAACGATGAAATGTTTCTTCGTAGAGACGCGGCACGCCACGTCTCTACAGGGAAGCGCAGTTGATATTACAACATTTTATCATTACACAACAGCAGTTTTAAAACATATCATTCTATCACTTTTGCGAAAGCCTCATCAATCTCCCGCGATTCGCCAAGTCGCCCATTTACGATACTGACAGAATCAATTTTCCCTTTCGTGCAGAGTTCCATATCAGGCATACGATAGATTTCTTGAAAAAAGATGTATCGGATGCCTTCTTTTTTTAAGGCTAATTTACACACAAACTTATCGCCGCTTTTTAGCGGACGTTTATACGCAATTTCGATTTTCGCCACTACGGCATCAATACCTTTGGCGTGCAGTTCCGCAAAATCAAGTCCTACCGTTTTAATAAACTGATGGCGTGTATGTTCCATATAATTTTGGTAAACCGCATTATTCACGATTCCTTGCAGGTCGCACTCATAATCGCGCACCTCGAATTCTTGTTCAAAAATAAAGTTCATATAAAATACTAAAAAAATTTAATGTGCAAAAATACAATATTGTAACTAATGTAGTAAAGGCTTTATGATTTTTCTTTAATGAAATTTTACAAATTAGCTGCATTTTTTATAGGACAAATGGTAGTGGCGTAGAGGCACGAAAGGGCGAATAACAAAAATTCGTGCTTTCGCGCCTTCGCCCTTTCGTGCGTTAAATTACCACCAAATCTGTACTCCATTTTCATACGTAAAAATCCGCTCCTCCCGTCCTTTTGTCAAATTTCTCAACCAAAACAAAGCATTGGAAGGTGCATTCGTGTATTCCAAATATTGCTTTGAAGTCCCGGTTTGTCTTCCAAGCGAGTTCCACTGATAATTGTCCCAATAAAAAAGTTCGTACTCCTCCCCTTCCTTGATAAAATTATCATCATTTCGAGGCAAAAAACGGAAATTAGCGATATTAACAGGTTTTCCGAAATCCAAGCCTACCCAACCTCT
>WQTX01000100.1 GCA_009786075.1 Bacteroidota bacterium
TTTATGTATTATACTGTTTGTCAGTATAATACATAAAAGAGAGTACTCTCTTTTGCGATTTCAAAGATAGGAAATAGTTTTAGATTGGCAAGGGGACTTTTTATTTTTTTATTTTTCAGTCGCAACTAAATGATATTGAATTTTAGGTCTATAAGTTTATTGGGGTCTTGGGCAGTGTGAAAAACACTAACAATGTTTATATGATTTTCGCCTATTGTAAACAATATTTTGTATCGCCACTTAACAGCATATCGCACCGTTCCGTTTGGAATAAACTGCTCTTTTAGGTGCTTAGTTGGACAATTAGTAATTCCTTTTGCTTCATTCCTTATTCCACCAATAACGTACATTGCGCGTTCCCTGCTATTTGCATTTTTGATATATTCAAAAATTTCTCGCAAGTCTGCTTTTGCCTGTTTCGACCAATGGAGTGTATATTTTACCATGTCTCAATCTCTTTTGCTAATTCATCGTCGGTAATCACTTCGCCGCGCATACACTGCTCCACACCAATACGCACACGCTCACGGTATTTTTCGATTGTAAGCGGTTCGCCATTGCTTGCGTAAGCAACTATTTCGGAATTATTGTAAAATTCCATTTTCATTCGGTCATACAGTTTATTACGGTCGGTGTCCGATAAAAGCATAATATCATCGTAGATATTGTCTAAACTCGCATGTTTCATAATTAATTGCGTTTAATTGTTTCAATACACAAAGGTACTATTTTTTTTCACAAAAACCAAAAAACATTTTTCTTCATTGCTTTAATTTTTATGTTAGCGGTTATTTTTTGTATTATATTATTGGTACACAGCACAATACGAAAATAGTTTTACATTGGCAAAGGGGGTTTTTATTTTTTTAGGGTAAGCGCACAAAATAAATTTTTCCCCTGCCACAACTCATTCCGCATCATGTATTCTTCGAGCAATTGCACAAAAGTTTCATATTTCACACCTTCCCACACCGGAGCTATGCGCACTCGCACGGGACTGTCGCCGGCAAAACGTTCAATTTTTATATCGGGCGAAAGGCGGCTTACAAATTCTGCTACAAAGGGAATGTATTCTTCTGCCGAAAACAGTTTAAAATTCTGCGGCGAGCGCTCGTATTCTTCGGCAAATGCAGTGTTTTTTACAATTTGTAATTGATGTAATTTCAATGAATGTAAGGGCAAACGGGAAATTTCCGTTGCCATTGCCAACATTTCATCAGGCGTTTCATCGGGCAAACCTAATATAATATGTGCGCCTGCGTGAATACCGTAAGCGGCGGTTTTTTCAATAGCTGCCACGCTTTGTTCATACGTGTGCCCACGATTAATTCGTTGCAAAGTTTTGTTGTAAATACTTTCCACGCCATATTCAAGCACCACATAGTGCGTTTGCGCCATTTCGGCAAAAAACTCCAATTTTTCGTCGTCAATGCAATCAGGGCGAGTGCCTACGATTACGCCAATAATTTCGGGGTCGGCAAGCACTTGTGTAAATAGTTCTTTCAAGCGTTCGATAGATGTATATGTATTGGTATAGGCTTGAAAATAAGCAAAAAACTGCCGTGCTTTGCGGTAACGGCGCATCATAAACACCTTTCCGTCGGCTATTTGACGGTCTATGCCGTGTTCGGCTGTGCAATAGGCGGTAATAAAAGCATCGTTGTTGCAAAAAGCGCAGCCCCCCACTCCTACCCGTCCATCGCGATTGGGACAGGAAAAGCCACCATTCAAACTGATTTTTTGAATACGTGCGCCAAAACGCTCTTTTATATAATTGGAATAGGAATTAAACGGACGCTCGTGCCTCCAAATATGGCTTCGGCTCCGCTCAGCCACCATTGCACGGTCGTTGAGCGGAGCCGAAACGACATTTTCAGGAAAGTTCGGATTAATCATCGTCATCATCATCGTCGTCGTAATCGAAACCAAAACCCATGCTGCTCAGTTGTTCAGCCAATTCGGCTTCAAGTTCACGAGTTTGCACCAATTCTGTAATTTCCTCATCGTCAAGAGCTTTCACATTGGTAACCATAAAATTGTGCGAAATAAAATTTCCGTATTGATTACATTCTTCGGCAACTTTTATCAATATTTCGCGCACATCGGCAGCCAAAGGCATCAATGCCAAAATTTTAGCATAACTGCCCGAAAATTCTACCGTTTCGCACTCTGCCTGGTAATCTTTGAAAATGTAAGAAAGTTCGTTTTGAATTATTTTTTGCTGCGTATTGGTATATGGAATATCTTCATTGTGCAAAAAACAAATAAAATAGCGCAATTTATAGCCTTTCCCACCCAAACCGGTAGAAATAAGCACCTGTTTTTCGTCCAACAAGGAACTTTCGAGCGACATTTTCGATTCTTGATATGCCATTGCAACCCAAGGTCTTACATCGCCTTGCGCCGTTTTCCAATACGCTTCCAACGCACGGAATGCCTCTACCGATTCAAACGAAGCAAGCAAAATCAAAATATCCCGTTTTTCTTCTACTCGAAGGTGTTCGTCGTACAATTGCGGTACCATTGCAAGCACATCTTCCAATTTCCGCGCTTGCTTTTTCAATTTTCTTGCACGCTTAAAATAACCCAATTGCAAATCAATATCAATTGGCTCTTCAACTATATTAAACATTTGAGGATTTGTTTCAAACATTGTTTGCAAATCTTCGAGAGAATGACCGTTGTCCATATTTCAATTTTTTTCAGCAACAAAGATACATTTTTTTTAATAACTGAATAATTGAATAACGGAATAACTGAAACGATAATTTTTGTTTCTTGTTCAAATTGAGTTTTTGCAGAAAAACAAACTTTTAGATACTATTTTGTTTAAATCTTGCGCAAAAATTGTACTTTTGTAATCAAATTTTCAAAGAATGATTAAAACACTCCGATATATATTTTTTGTAGCATTATGCGCTGTGCCTCTGCTGTTCAGTTTGTTCAATTGCGCTCGCGAATCGCGCCCAACAGGCGGTTTGAAAGATACCACTGCGCCTTTTGTGGTGCGTGAACGTCCGCACAATGGAGCAACAAATCAACAACAATTACGTAAAATCCGGGTAGATTTCAATGAATTTATAACCTTGAAAAACCCAACCGAAACCTGCATAATTTCGCCGCCTTTGGGCAAAACTCCTAAAATGACTACACGCCGGAAAAATCTTACAATTAATTTGAAAGGCATTGAATTACAGGATAGTACGACTTACTCATTCACATTTACCAACGGAATAGCCGATGTAAACGAAGGAAATATTCTCAATCAATATACCTACGCATTTTCTACCGGAAATACGATTGACACCCTGCAAATTTCGGGCAGGGTAATGAATGCCGAAACTGCCGAAGTGTCGAAAACCGCCTTTGTGTTGTTGTATAACAATAGTTTGCACGATAGTGCAGTCATGACAAAAAAACCGAATTACGTAACCCAAGTGCGCAACGATGGCACGTTTACTTTAAAAAACATTGCCGCCGGCGAATATCGCATATACGCTTTGGAAGAACAAAATCGTGATTTTATGTTCAATTCGCCCGACGAAAAAATAGCATTTCACGAAGAAATTATTTCGCCTCGCGCCGAACGGTTTATTGATACCACGTGGTTTTTCCGTGCCGGCGATACGCTGCGCAATGCGGTACGCATAAAAGATTCGCTTGCAATTGCCGAAAAAGATTCGTTTTCGATTGCCGAAAAAACGCGCTTTTTACCCGAAAAATTGGAACTTACCGTATTTACCAATCAAGCGCAAACGATTGATGTGATTTCAAATAAACGTTTGAATAGATTCGCATGGGGAATGCGGTTTTCAACCGCCGTAACTGCCGATGATTACACGGTGCAAATCCCAAATTTTGCGAAAAATGCGTTTTCCATAGACCAAGTTTCAGCCGATAGCGTGTTGCTGTGGCTGCGCGATACCGCTCTTATTGCGGCTACCGATGCAAAAATAATTGTAAAACGCTTGCCGCAAAAATTAGATACTGTTCCAAGCGTTGATACTTTTGCACTTGCAACTATTTCGGCTATTCCCGAACGTTTGCAGGCTGTGAGCATTCCCGAAAAACCGTTAGTTTTCAGCGGCGATAGTTTGCATATTCAAATTTCTCGCCCCATTGCAACGCTCAATTCCGGTGAAATACAGCTTTATATGCTTCGTGATAGCTTTGCGTTGTGGTCAAGCAGAGGCGAAGTGTTGGTGAAAAATGCCGAAGGAAAATACGATGTGGAATGTACACAACGAATAGTACCGGAATTTCGACCAAAATTGTTTTATGAAAAACAAAAAATACTTTCGCAGCGCTTAGGAACCAACCGGTGTGCGCTGTATTTTGCCAAAAATTTCAATCCAAGCGATATTCAAATTACGCTCAAAGCCTATCCTAATTTGCAAAATTGGTATGTGAGCCAATACGATGCCGAAACCAATGCTTTGTTGCTGTGGTTTACCTCTGACGAGGTGCGTGTGTTGAAAAATCCAATCCTCGAAGTTTCTTTTCCCGAAAATGGTTTGCATGGTGCGCTGAAAAAAGAAATCATTTCGTTTAGCACAATTTTAACCGAAAAAGACCGAATTAAATCGCCGAAAAACGGACGTTTACTTTTGGCAATTGAAAAATCACAAGAAAAATCGTTTTTTATAGACAATGCCATAGAAATAGTGTGCAAAAATCCAATTACGCACATTCAAGACAGTCTTATACGCATGGTTGATTTGAGAGATACAAGCAAAATTTCGGTTGTTACCCGATGCGAAGTGAGCAAAACCGAGCCTCGTAAATTGCTTATTTTTCATAACGCACAACCTGCGAAAAATTATCTTATAACACTCGAAAAAAATGCGCTAACCGATATTTTTGGCAACACATCGCGGCAAAGCGAATTTAGCATCAATGCACAAGGCGAAACCACGGCGCCATATTTTTATAAAGAAGAATTTGCAATTGTGCGAAATGAAGACGCATTGCGCAATTTTTCGGCAACTGCCAAATGGAAAGAAGGCTCAAAATATTCGCTCAATCTTTCGCCCCGTGCCGTGCTTGATATTTATGGCGACCATTGCGATACTACACAGATTGCGTTGAGCAGTCCGTTGCTCGAAAATTACGGTGAATTGGTGGTGCAATTGACCAATGTGGAAAATATTGTATTGGAATTGTTGCCGGCAAAAGCAAAAATTGCCGAAGTGAAATATATTGCCTACGAGGCAAAAGAAAACACAATTATTTTTTCAAAAATTGAACCGGGCTCATACAATTTACGGGCGTTTATCGACGTAAATAATAACAAACGATGGGATACCGGCAGTTTGCAATTACGCCGGAAAGCAGAGAAACGATTATTATATGAAACGCCGATTGAAATAAAAGCCGGTAGGCAAACTAATGTGAAATGGGAAAATAAATAGATAAAAATGGCAAGATTATTGTAAGATACAAAAGAGAACAAAAAAACACTCACACGTCATTCCTGCGAAGGCAGGAATCTTCTCAAAAAAGATACAAAAAAAGATAGGAGATTCCTGCCTTCGCAGGAATGACGGGAGAAGAGGGAATGACGGGAGAAGAGGGAATGACAGGAAAGGTTGAAATAAAAAAATAAAACGAAATGAAAAAAATAACCCACATACTACTATTTATCTGTCTCGGATTTGCCACGCAAGCCCAAGACAACAATATTTTTATTCGTGCCGAAAATAATCCGGAACTCAAAGTTACCATTGATGCGTATTTTGGCATAAGCCTTATGACACAGTACGATTCATTTATTCGTTATGCTTTTATTCAAATAAAAAGACCAAGCGGTGAGCAAAAAATTACCTACCTGTCGAAAGACCAATTTATGGCACAAATAACCGGCAAAATGGCATCGAAAGCAAATCCCGATAAAATAAACTTTTTGGAAAAATATAAAATTGACCCCGAATCGTTTGAAAATTTATGGAAACTGCGTTACATCGACTACCCCTACGAAGGTAACATGGAAAAAGGCTGGGCAGGATTTGATTTTGCACCCACACCGGCACAATGGGCGTTTTTGAAAAAAAATTACGGTTATGGCTCTTTTGACCAACTGCTCTATGGCGAAAAAATGTGGGAATTGGTAAAAGATTCGCAAGCGCAGGCGTGGCAGGCGCAGTATAAAAGTCTTAAATAGTGGTTAATGTGCCAATATGCTAATGTGATAATATGCCAATAACTAATTGGCATATTTGCTTATTGGCATATTGTTCCCCCACCGTTTCGTTTCATTTTCAAGTCCCAGTAAATCAATCACTCTATCAACTACTGTTTGACACAATTCTTCAATTGTTTGCGGTTGTATATAAAATGTAGGGCTTGCCGGACAAATAATTGCTCCTGCTTGCGTGAGCAATTCCATGTTTTTAATATGAATTAAGTTGTAGGGCATTTCTCGCGGAACGAGAATTAATTTTTTGCGTTCTTTGAGCATCACATCAGCAGCACGGGTTATGAGCGAATCGGAAATTCCGTGCGCTATGCGCCCCAAAGTGCCCATACTGCATGGGCACACCACAAGAGCATCGTACTGCGCAGAGCCGGAGGCAAAGGGGGCGTAAAAATTTGTGTTTTCGTATTCGGTAAATGAATGTAAATCAATTGGTTGATTTAATTCTTCGTGCCAAATTTGTTTGGCGGTGGTGGTGAATACTATGCTTACTTCGCTTAATTGACAACGTAAACGTTGTAATGTTGCTAATAATTGTTTGGCGTATAGTGCGCCGCTTGCTCCGGTTATTGCTATTGCTATTTTCATTTATTCGGTTTTTTTGAACACGGATTACGCAGATGACACGGATTTACACGGATTTTTATTTTTACTAAAATCAGTGTTCTAATTTATTTATTATCATTTGAAAATACTCTTCGTCTAAATTGAGGTCGTTTGCCGAAATTTAACAACAAACCAACTTCAATATCGGTTGCTTTTAAATAATTGATTAATTGTTTTTCGTTTGCAGAATTTAACTCCTCACTTGCTTTTAACTCTAATAATACTTTATTTTCCACCAATAAATCGGCACGGTAATCGCCAACAACTCTACCGTTATGGTACACTTTGATTGATTTTTCGGTTTCGCATTGTAACCCTTCATCAATCAATGCAAAGTAAAGAGCATTTTGATAAACTCGCTCCAAAAATCCATAACCCAAATCATTATAAACTTGATAAAAACAAGAAATAATTGTATCGGTCAAATCTTTATGCAAAAGTTTATCTTCCGAATTATTGTATTTTGCTAACAAATCCATATTAATTGCTTTTGGAACGCAGATGACACGGATAACGCAGATTTAAAATAAAAAATCCGTGTTAATCCGCGTCATCTGCGTTATCCGCGTTCTACAAAAAATCACGAGGGTCAGTTAAGCGACCGGTAATAGCCGCAGCAGCAGCCACAAGCGGACTTGCCAAAATAGTACGCGCCCCCGGACCTTGACGACCTTCAAAATTTCTGTTAGAAGTTGAGACCGCATATTTTCCCGCAGGAACTTTGTCGTCGTTCATTGCCAAACACGCCGAGCAACCGGGTTGGCGGATTTCCATACCTGCATCGGCAAAGATTTTGTCTAAACCTTCGGCTCGCATTTGTGCGTCCACAAGCCATGAGCCGGGGACAATCCATACTACAACATTGTCGGCTTTCTTTTTGCCTTTTACAAAGTTGGCAAATTGGCGGAAATCTTCAATGCGTCCGTTGGTGCAACTGCCTATGAAAACGTAGTCAATCGGTTTGCCAACGATTTTTTCGCCAGCTTTGTAACCCATATATTCCAAGGATTTTTCATACGATTGTTTTTCGGCTACCGAAACATTTTCCGGCAACACAGGAATTGTATCGTTTATGCCCATTCCCATTCCCGGATTGGTACCGTAAGTTACCATTGGCTCAATATCTTTCGCATAAAACGTCAATTCTTTATCGAATTTCGCATCAGCATCGGTTTTTAGGGTTTTCCAATAAGCGAGTTTTTTGTCCCACTCCTCGCCTTTTGGGGCAAATTCTCTGCCTTTGATGTATTCAAAAGTAGTTTCATCGGGGGCAATCATACCGCCGCGAGCACCCATTTCGATAGAAAGGTTGCACAAAGTCAAACGTTCTTCCATTGTCATAGTGCGCACAACTTCGCCGGCATATTCCACGAAATAACCGGTTGCACCGCCTGTTGTAAGTTGGGCAATCATATACAAAGCAACGTCTTTTGCGGTAACGCCTTTTCCAAGTTTTCCCTCAAAATTTATACGCATAGTTTTTGGGCGAGATTGAAACACGCATTGCGTTGCCAACACCATTTCCACTTCCGAAGTGCCTATGCCGAAAGCAATTGCGCCCATTGCACCGTGTGTAGAAGTGTGGCTGTCGCCGCACACCATTGTCATTCCGGGCAACGAAAGTCCATTTTCGGGACCAACAATGTGAATAACGCCGTTTTTCGGGTGTCCTATCGGGTAATAGTTTACGCCAAATTCTTTTGCGTTGCGGTCAAGCGTATCAACTTGATGTTTCGACACAGGGTCTTGTATCGGCAATTCCTGATTTTTGGTAGGAATGTTGTGGTCGGGCATACAGGTAATTTGCGCAGGGCGAAACACTTTCAAACCTCTTTGACGCAAGCCTTCAAATGCCTGCGGGCTTGTTACTTCGTGGCAGTACATTCTATCAATGTACAATTGTGTGGGTCCGTCTTCTACTTCGGTTACGATGTGTGCGTCCCAGATTTTTTCGAATAATGTTTTTGACATATTTTTTAGTTTTTATTTATTTTCTATTTTTTTATATACTGCATCATACCTGCGCCTTGTTCGGCATTTGGTCTTTTCGTGAAACCAAATTTTTCATAAAATTCCTCTTTGCCGGTTGCCGCCATCAGACTGACACAAACAGTTTCATTTTCATTGATATTTTCATTAATACCGGTCATCAGGCGTGTCATCAACTCTCTACCAATTCCTGTTTTTTGATATTCGGGCAATACAATAACATCGACCAACAAAACAAAATAACCGCCGTCCGTGATTGTTCTTGCCATACCGATTGGTTTCGTTCCGTCCATTGCCACAATTAACGACGTGGAATTTTTTAAACTAATTTCAATTTGCCGTTCGGAAAGTTCTTGCCAACCAACTATTTTTCGAAACATTGTATAATCTTCAATTGCAAGAGTATTTGTATAGGTAATATTTGTGTTCATATTTCTAATAGCATTGAAGATTATTTTGCCAAATGAATTGGAAACTTGTTTTAATTGTTTCAATATCAAATGGTCGTTTTATGTAAAATATATGGTTATCAATGAATACAAAAAATATCCACGAAGAATAAATAAAGAGTAATATACTTAAAATCCAAAGACTTTTAGTAACCGTTTTATGAATTTTTATTTCATGCACAAATCTGTTAAAGCAAAATACAACCGTGAACCAAAATAAAAAATAAGTCAATAAATCTATAATAAATTCAATTACAAATATTTGATATGATAATGAAGTATGCAAACCCGGACAAGTATACGGCAAAGGAAAACCCCAAAACATTGTATCTGGTGCATCTACAACTGCGGCGCATCTCCATTGGGTAAATAGTGCAAAAGAAATGACAGTCAGCGGTATTACTATTTTAAATATTAGTTGTTTCATTTGTTTTTTGCATTTGTCTGAACCGTAATTTTATCAAGATTTTTAAGATTTACAGGATTTAAAATCTTGCTAATCTTATTAATCTTGTAAAAATCGTGGTTCAAGACATTTTAGGGTATCACAAATTGTGATACCCGTAAATATTTTTCACAAAAATATATAAAAAGCTCGAATTAAGTAATGAAAAATAATTATTGTTATATTTTAGAAAAAATGGATTGCTTCGTTCCTCGCAATGACGCTTTTTTGTTGATTTGCACTAACCCTCAAAAG
>WQTX01000101.1 GCA_009786075.1 Bacteroidota bacterium
AGTAACCGCCGTAGCCGTTGGCACAGCCACCATTACCGCCACAGCGGGCGCGCTCACTGCCACCTGCCAAGTAACCGTGGTGCCCGACCCTGCCACAATTGACGCAGGCATAAAAATCGGTAATACCACGTGGGCTACTCGCAATGTTGGTGATTTTGGAAAATTTACCACAAATTCTCGTGATTACGGGAAATTTTATCAATGGAACAGTGCCACAGCTTATCCTGCGAGCGGTAGAGTAAACAATTGGAATGCTAATTATTCCGGCGGCACACAGTGGCAACCGGCAAACGACCCTTGTCCCGCCGGTTGGCGAATTCCCACGCTTGCCGAATTTGAAGAATTGCAAAGTGTGGATTGGGAAGTTAAATACTATCGTGTTGGGTTGTATTATTACATTGACGGTTGGGCATTCTACCCATTCTACCCCAACAAACAAGATTTTTTATTCCTGCCTGCGTCAGGCTTTCGTGCCAACAATAGCGGCGAAGTTCTTATGATTGATAATAATGGCTATTATTGGAGCACTACGCCTTATAACGAAAAATTTGCTTACGGTTGGTTGCTTGCGGAGGATTTTATGGCAAAATCGAATGTTACCCACGCTGTGGGGCAAACGGTGCGGTGTGTAAAGAAGTGATACCAAAGTGAAATATTATTCATTCCGAAGTAATAATAGATTGCTTCGCTCCGCTCGCAATGACGCTCTTTCGAAAGTTAGCACAAATCAACAAAAGAGCGTCATTGCGAGGAGGCACGACGAAGCAACCCCGAAGGGCTCAACGAAGTTAATCCAGCATGAAATATAAATCACTTTGGTATTACACCCCAAAAGTAGGCGCAGCAGCAGGTGCCTTCCCTTTAATTACTCTATGATAGTAGGAATATGTCATTGGTGGTTGCGAACTTTCAATTTTTTCGGCATCGGTCAATTCGCCAAAAAATACGGTGTGGCTTTCTATTTCAATACTATTGACCACACGGAACGAAAGATAAGCGCACACGCCGTCTTTCAACACCGGCAAACCGTCGCCGGTAAGTTGGTAATCAACAGTGGCAAATTTATCGACTGTGCGGCTTGATTGGAAACCAAACATACCGATAGTTTTCGCCGTTGCCTCTTCACTCAGAACAGAAAGTGCAAAAGCGCCTGTTTTTTTAATACACTCATTGGTGTAATTACTGCGATTGACACACACCGAAACAATAACAGGTTCCGACGACACCTGCATGGCGGTATTGATAGTGCAACCTACAAAACGCTCACCATCTTTGGAGCTAATAATGTACATTCCGTAGGTAAGATTTTGTAATGCGGTTTTGTTCATAGTAGTAAGCCCCCTCCCGACCTCCCCCTCAAGGGGGAGGAGAAAGGAACACGGTTTAATTTGTTAGTTATCTTTTTTATTCAATTTTTATTCAATGCTTCAGAAAGTCCCTCCTGAGGAGGGATTTAGGGAGGCTGCAATTTTCAACCCCAGCGCATAACATTCCTCATATTTTTCAGTTTTCAAAGCCTGTTTTTCTTCGGCAGAGCCTACAATATTCCATTGCAATTTTTCTGCCCATGGGAGCATTGTTTTTACACTCACACCTGCCCATGTGCACGAGCCGAATGCTGCAAAAATGCGATTTTTTATGCCTCGCGCTTCTATTTTGTGCAACAACATTGCTACCCCCGGGAACAATTCGTTCATATACGTAGGCGAACCTATTACCAACGCCGAATATTTGAACACGTCGGCAAGAATAAATGAAAGGTCGGTTTTGGAAACATCGTGCAACACAATATTTTTTACGCCGCCGGCTGAAATTCCTGCGGCAATTGCTTCTGCCATTTGTTCGGTGTTGCCATACATGGAACCGTAGGCAATCACTGCACCACGCTCAAGTGCTTCGTAACGGCTGTATTTATCGTAAAAATCAATCACTTTTGCTCGTTCTGCTGTCCACACGGGTCCGTGAGTTGAGCAAATTATATTGACTTCCAAACCACCCAATTTTTTCAGCGCATTTTGCACCGGAACTCCGTATTTGCCCACAATATTGGCATAATAGCGGCGCATTTCGCCCCAAAATTTATCTAAGTTCATTGTGGTATCAATCACACCGCCGTCCAACGCACCAAAGCAGCCAAAAGCATCGCCCGAAAAAAGTATTTTTTCTTGTTTGTGGTAGGTCATCATAGTTTCGGGCCAATGCACCATAGGAGTCAGGTAAAACTGCAAGGAGGTGTTGCCCAACACTAATTCTTCGCCATCTTTTATTTCAAACAAATTATCAATCACGCCATGGTAGCCTTTTAACATATCGAATGTTTTGGCATTGCCTATAATTTCAATATTGGGAAATTGCTGTTTTATCAAACGAATAGAGCCGGAATGGTCGGGCTCCATGTGGTTGATAATAAGGTAATCTACTTTTCTGCCGTTTGTTGCTGTTTCTATTTTCTTTAAAAACACATCGAAATAGCAGGCATCAACCGTGTCGATGAGTGCAATTTTTTCATCGACAACAAGATAGGAATTGTATGATACGCCATACGGTAATGGCAATTGATTTTCAAAAAGCGATTTCCGGCGGTCGTTTACGCCGACGTAATGTACTGAGTGTGAGATTTTTTGGGTTTTCATAATTTATAGACTTTTAGATACAAGACCATTAGACATAAGACTTTTAGACATAAGACTTTTAGACGGAAGACTTTTAGACATAAAATTTTTAGACATAAGATTAGAAGAGGTCTAAAAATCTAAAAGTCTTGTGTCTAAAAGTCTAACCGTCTTGTGTCTAAAAAAAGTCTAATCTTCCGGCTCAAAACTGTCTTTATCTACTCCACACACCGGACAAGTCCAATCGGCGGGAATATCTTCAAACGCTGTGCCTGCTGCAACGCCACTATCGGGGTCGCCTGCTTCGGGGTCGTACACATAACCGCATACGGTACAAACATACTTTTTCATAACTGTAAATTTTAATGGTTAATGATAAATGGTTAATTTTTGCGAAAGTTACAAATTATCATTTAAACAATGGTATAAGTTTCATGTTTTATTACATTATTTTTTTATGATTTTCCTCACATTAGTCTTTTTCAAATTGTTTTTGCTACATTTGTCCTCAATCTTAAATCATTTTATTTATGAAAAAGAAATATTTCGGTTTCTTGCTTCCGACGATATGCGCGGGCACGAAATTCAATGTACTAAAAAATGATTAATCAACGAACAGACTAATTGAAAAAATCTACCTTTGTTTTATAAAAGCAATTTGATATGGGATTACCAATAAACATAGAATATTTAATAAATGGCAACACCATTGAGTGGGAACGCATTGAATTTAAAGCCGGTTGGAATCCCGTATATCACAAAAGTTATGAATTGCAATCGCCAATCGAAGTGCAAGTGTGGCACGACAAAATAGAAATATTGAGTTTCCCCGGAGCAGTTCCGCCGGTTGATGCCAATGTGCTGAAAACCAAACACCGTATCGTTGCCCGCGAATACCGCAATAGGCGCATTGGCGATTTTCTTAAAGAATTACAATTGACCGAAGGCAGAGGAACCGGTTTTCCTGCCATTTACGATGCCTTGGAAGCAAACGGCTCGCCCAAACCTGTATTTGAAACCGATGAGGAAAGCACTTATTTTCTGACAACAATTTTGGCGCACCCATTGGCAGAGAAAAATTTTGCAAAACCGATAAAATTTGATTTTCACAATTTTAAAGATATTGTTGCCTTTGCGAATAGTGTGAACGACCAAGCTAACGACCAAGTTACTAACGGAGCTACTAACGGAGTTAAAACAATAATAATAAGCTGTAAAACAGGCGATTGCAACAACTTCAATCAAAGCACTAACGGAGCTACTAACGGAGCTAACGACCAAGTTACTGACCAAGCTACTGACCAAGCTGAAAACAACATAATTAATTGTGATATAGACGATTGCGAATCGTTCAACATATTCACTGACCAAGCTACTGACCAAGCTACTGACCAAGCTACTGACCAAGTTAAAAAAATATTAGACAAAGAGGTTCATAGTAAAGTAGAAGAAATGTTGAAACTTTTGCAAATGCCAATGTTGCGAGCCGAACTTTTTGAGAAAGTAGGATTGACCAATCACTATTTTAATATAGAAAAATATTTAACACCATTACTCTCGTTGAATTGGGTAGAAATGGAATTTCCCGACAAAAAAACAAGTCCCAAACAAACCTACAAAATCACGCAATCCGGCAAGCGAGTGCTTTGGTTGCTAAGCGGAAAGAAAGAATAAAGCGTATGAAACCACAATTTAAAGAACAACAAACCACCCAACTATTCGCCGTTACCGGCAAACCCGTTCTTCACAGCAAAAGCCCCGATTTGTTCAATGCGCAATTTAAGGCTTCGGGTAAAAATGCCGCTTATTTGCGTATAATGGCAAAAGATGCCGAGCAAGCAATTTTCCTGTATAAATCGTTGGGCGTGAGCGGTATGAACGTAACATCGCCATACAAAGAAAAAATGCTTAAACTCGTTGATTGGGTCGATAAAAGTGCCGCAGCCATTGGCGGAATTAATACCATTGTTACACGCAACGGCGAATTATATGGCTACAATACCGATTATTACGGCGTTACCCAAAGTTTTGTTGATGCAGGAATTGATGTGCGAGAAAAAAAATGTGTGGTAATAGGCGCAGGCGGCGCGGCAAAAGCGGCAATTTTTGGTATGAACAGGTCAGGAGCGCAGGTTACGGTGGTCAATCGCACCGAGGCTAAAGCGCAAAAAATTGCAAAAAAACAATCATGTAAATTCGCCACTGTTGAAGATTTACCGCAACTACTTGCCGATACACAGATTATTATTTCGGCTTTGCCGCAAAATATTAATGTTATAAATAGCGAATGGCTCTCGCCCGAACATATTGTGTTCGATGCCAATTACAAAGGTTCGGCGCTTGTGCCGCTTGCCGAAGAACGAAAATGCCGCATAGTACCTGCCAACGATTGGCTTTTGAATCAAGCCGTAATGGCATATAAAATTTTTCTTGGCGAAGAACCCGATAAAGAAATTATGCGAAGCGGATTTGCACAAAAACCATTGAGCGAATTGGCGCACACTATTTCAACCATAGGTTTGATGGGCGCAGGAAAAACAAGCCACGGGAAAGTGCTTGCCGAAAAACTCGGTTACGTATTCAAAGACATAGACGATGCCATTGTAGAAAAACAACAACAGCCTATTACCGAAATATTTGCCACCCATGGCGAAGATTTTTTCCGCCAACTCGAATACGAGGAACTTTTGGAAAGTTTCAACGCCGAGCAGCCGCATATAATTTCGTGCGGCGGCGGCATAGTGCTCAATGAAAAAAATCGTGAATTGCTGCGCTCCCACTCTATTGTGCTATGGCTTTACGCCTCGCCCGAAGCCATTATGCAACGTGTTGATATATCGAAACGCCCATTGTTGCAAGTAGAAAATCCGTTGGAAAAATTACAGGAATTGCTTGATGCCCGCAAGGGTTTGTATGCGCACACGGCGCACATTATTGTAAGCACCGAGCGTAAGCAAAAGGGGCATACTGCGAATAAAATCATTAAAGAATTGGGGGCGATTAAATAGTAAAACACTCTATGAGAACAGCATTTTTTATACTATGTTTAACCATATCAGCACTGAGCGCACAGGCGCAAAACAAAAAAAATGCCGATTCGTATTCTTTCCGATACAAATATTATAATGTGTACGAACACGAAATGTTCAAATCCTTACAACAATCAACGAATGATTTTCATTTTCGCTATTCAACCGGACGAGAAACTATTGTTAATGTTTGGAAAAATAATGACTCTTTAGGCGGAACTATAACCAATTATATTCAACGAAATTATGGGCATAATCGTAGAAAACAAGATGCAATAATACAAGTTACAACCATTGATACTTCGCTCATTCAGAAAGTATATGAATTGGTTTCAGATACTGTTATTTGGAATTTACCCTCAATGGAAAAAATTAAAGGTTGGGATGAAGAATTCTGTGGAGACTGCGCTACAACTCAATTTGAATATAAAAACCAAAATGAGTATCAAAGAAAGAGGTATAAATACCCACGAAATGAAATACCGGAAGGGAAAATAATAAATACTTTCAACAAACAATTAGAATCATTATTGCAATTAAACGTAAAACGAAGACAATTTGAATATAATCTTCCCAAAAGAGGGTGCTATCTTCACGATTATTCGGGTGTATGTCCTCTATATAATTCATTCCTTCTCGGTTATTCCGGTTCTGCTCGTTTGCCTTTGGGCTATAGTTTTTCGCTCTATTCTCAATACATACCGAGTATGAAAGCTAATATAAAAACAAACTTTGGAATTTCTGTAAACCATCGTTTCAACACCAATAATTCATACGATTTTTCGACAAGTTTTAGAAAAAATTTGTTTGACCAAAATAATATATCATACGAATACCGGCAACGAAAATCCGATGAAACCATATATCGAAATCATAAAATACATTGTTTGTTAGCAATGGACAAACTATCTATAGGTACAGGCTTTGATTTTTTAAGCAACAAACAAGAAATAGGCGGAATGTTTAATATAAGCTATCGCTTGCCATATAAATTACCATCTATAGCGTTGCAAACTTCTATTTTCAAGCAACATATTGATTATAAAATAGGCCTATCAAAATCATTCCGAGTGCAGAAAATAAGGGAAGTTTTTAATGCAAATGTATTTTTCGAGCGATTTGAGAAAAGAAATGATGTTGGAGTTGGATTGTCAATATATTTGTAAAAGTAGAGGCGTAGCACGCTACATCTCCACAATTATTTCATAATCATTTCCATAGTTATCTGCATGGGAATAGACACTTCGCCGGCGGTCATAAGCATTTTCATAACGGTGTTGCTTTTTGCCGATTTTGTCCAACCGCTTTGTAAATCAATAATGTACGTACCGGTAACTTGTCCTTTTTCCATTGTTATTTGTATCGGCAGTTCGTTTTCGGTGCTTGTTGCAGCCATAGCATATTCCGAAATCAACGAAATTTCTACATCTTTTGCGGTTATTTTTTTTACCGTGTGGGTGTTTTTTATCTGCATATCTATTCCCTGCACGTTTTTTGCTGTTTCGGTTGTCCACGAAAAACCTTTGTACACAGGCTCTTTCGGAAAAACCATATTGCTCGATGAAAAATTTTCTCTCATTTTTTCTTCACCCAAAATTCCTTGCAACATAGTGTTCATTTCCTCTCTTTGCTCTTCGTCAAAAGCTTCGTTTTCAAGCATTGAGGCAATCAGTTTATTGAGTCCTTCTATGGCAATAATATTTTGGCGATTATCTAAAATCACAGTAAATGGTTTGCCAATAAACGACGAGAAAATTTGTGCAAACAGATTTTCAGGGTCTTGATTTTTGTCCGAAGAATCGAATTTCATTTCTTGTCCCAAGATATTAAAATTCATTTTTATGGCATCATAAGTGGTTTCCATTACAATTGTATCGTTTTTAATATCAACAACTTTCATTGATATTGTCATACCCATTGGAATGTTAGCGTCTATTTTCGTGCCCATCATATCCATTTTCATGTTCATATTTATAGTGGCTGTTTGTGTGTAGGTTTTGCCTTTTTCTAAATTGAGACGAAGTTCTACGGCATTTTTTTGTGCACTCGCTATTAGCGCAATAGCAGTAAAGATTGCTAATAAAATTGATTTTTTCATAACGGTTTTGGTATTAAGATATTAATTGATATTCATTGTTTTAATGTGCCAATTAGATAATATGCCAATGTGCCAATAAATGTAATTAATTGTTTAATTTTCTAATTGTCGTATTGGCATATTGGCACATTGTCGTATTGGCACATTATTATTACTAATAACTATTCCCTAAATTACCCCCACTCCTCGTTGAACGGAGCTATCAAAGACTCTTCGTCAATGCGTTCTTTAATAAGATTGATAAACTCTTGCACTTTATCTTCTTCTAAAAATTCATTCCAATACACATCAATATCGTCGTAAAATGTTTCGGGCAAATTTTGGCGCGAAAAATATTCTCGCGAAGAATTAGTTCCTTCGTCGAAATATTCCTTAGACAATTTTGCTTCGTCTTCAAGGTAGGTTTTCAAAAAATCTTGCAACCCAATTTCAAGGTCTTCATATTCTCTGTCGGCAATAATATAAATAGCTCCTCGTTGACGAATTTCAACGTATGAACCCGAACCGCGATTGATATACATATCGGTAAAGCGCAACCCAATGCTATGAAACGGCGTTACGGATTTTTTCATTTCCAAGGTAACTGTTCCATCGAATATGCTGATTTTTACCGGACTGAGGAGGTCGGTATCGGTTTGCGCGTGCAGTGTTGTTGTACAAAATATTGCTGTGCAAATAATGGTTAGTAGTTTTTTCATTTTGTGATATTTATTTTATTTGATTGTCCGCCGTTATACCTAATGTTCAAAATTTGTATAAATATTCTTCGTGTCTTTGTGTCGTCGTGCCTTCGTGTTTATTTTTTTTACGCGCTTGCGCGCTTTTTAGAGTAAACACGAAGGCACAAAGGCATGAAGACACGACGTTTTTTTTGTTTTAGGTAATAGAGCGGATAGTCATTTTATTTTATGATATTCAGTTGATATTCATAGACATTCATTGTTTTATTGGCTCATTAGCATATTATCGTATTGGCACATTTACATCATTTCTTTATGTAAACCAAATTTTTCATTGTCCATACAATGCCCTTTTGGCTCTACATGAATATTTATATCGTACACATTTTCAATAGATTGATAAATATTTTTTTCGACTTGTTCGGCAATATCATGAGCTTCGTTGAGCGTAATAGTTCCGTCAACCTCAATGTCCAAATCAATCATATACATTCCGCCGATTTGGCGTGAACGCACCCGGTGAGCATTGCTTGCACCGTGAACGCTGTCAACGGCTTCAAATATTTTTTTGTACACGTTTTCGTCTTTCACGCTGTCCATCAATTCCACATTCGATTCCATAAAAATAGTGATAGCCGATTTTATAATATAAATGCTTATAAGCAAGCCCGTAATAACGTCGAGTATTGGCAGATTGAAAATAAATGTAAACGCCAAACCAAGCAAAACGCCAACGGAAATTATCACATCGTTGCGCATATTTACGGCATTGGCTCTCAGCAATGAACTGTCTATTTTTTTACCCATACGGAATTGATACCACGCCAAACTCAGTTTTCCAACAATAGAAAACAGCGTTACGTAAATTGCCCAAATTCCAGGTAATTCCCGCACTTCCGACGAAAAAATATTTTGTATGGAAACAATCAACATTTGTACGCCGGCATAGAAAATCACAAACGAAAGAAGTTTTGTAGCAATACTTTCGGCTTTTTCGTAGCCAAACACATATTTTTTATCGGGCGGACGGTTAATAATGCGTGAAGTAGCCACCATTACAATAGAAATAAGCACATCGGTAGCCGAATCAATACCGTCGCCAAGCACCGACAAACTGCCCGACACCAATCCGATAACGATTTTTGCAACTGCCAAAATAGCGTTACCAATAGCACTTACAAGCGAAGCGGTGCTCAATATTTTTTGTCGTGAACGGTTGTTTTCCATGGAGTGCAAATATACAAATTAAACCCCAATTACAATGAACGCAATAAATAATTCACAATTTGCAATTTATAATTTACAATTATTCCCTACTTTTGGCACATTGAAAAAAATGTCGTTTAGTTAAGTAATTTTTCAATCTTCGTGTCTTCATGCCGTCGTGTCTTCGTGTTCATTTTTTGCGCGCAAGCGCGTTTTTTTAGAGTAAACAC
>WQTX01000102.1 GCA_009786075.1 Bacteroidota bacterium
GGGGGGGGGGGTAAATTCGCAAGTAGAAATTTAGCATAAACAAAAAGTTGTTGATGTTTTTTTATTTTCCGAATTGCTAAATTGCTATCTTTGCAGAAAGATTTGAGATTTCAGACGTGAGATTTGAGACAATAAATATCATAATATCTATAAATATCTTATTCTAAATTTTATTCCTATGAACCCTTTGCAAAGCATTGAAAATAAAGCCGTAATAGTTATTGGCGATGTTATGATTGATTCCTACATTTGGGGTAAAGTCGATAGAATTTCGCCCGAAGCGCCGGTGCCGGTTGTGAGCGTAAATAAAACAGAAAACCGGCTTGGCGGTGCGGCAAATGTTGCGCAAAATTTGGCGGCTTTGCAGCTCACTCCTATTTTGTGCAGCGTAATTGGTTGCGACGAAGCAGGTGCAAATTTGAAAGAATTATTGCGCCAAAAATCCCTCTGCGCCGATTATTGCATAGAAATTCCGGAACGCAAAACTACGAACAAGCAACGTATACTTTCGGGTAATCATCAAATATTGCGTATTGATACGGAGCAAACTAACGAAATTTCCGTCGGAATTCGCAATACACTGTTCAAATCTATTTGTCACGCAATTGAAACACACAATGCCGCTGCTATTGTGCTTGAAGATTACGATAAAGGAGTGATTAGCAAAGAGTTGATAGACCAAGTGGTGGCGTATGCACAAAAAAAACAACTACCGGTATTTGTTGACCCCAAAAAGCGTAATTTTTCGTATTACACCAATATTACACTTTTCAAACCAAATGTAAAAGAATTTATTGAGGGTAGCGGAACTGTGGTAAGTGCCCAGGATTTACCCCACTTATTTGAGGTAAGCAAAGAATTTATGCGCAAGCAATCTATTGAAAATCTTATGATTACGCTTTCGGAACACGGGATTTTTGTGGCAAACAAACAGGGCTATCATCATTTACCCTCAATGGTGCGCCACGTTGCCGACGTTTCGGGAGCCGGCGATACTGTTATAAGTACCACCGTGGCGTGTTGGTTAGCCGGAATAGATTTACCCGAAATTGCCCGCATAGCCAACGTTGCCGCCGGAATAGCTTGTGAACAGCCGGGGGTGGTTACTATTAATCAGAAGCAGTTGTTGGAGCAGATTTGATTTCCATTTTGTTTTATTCGAATTTTTGCAATTCTATGATAATTGCATCTATTCCTTTTATCTTTGCAAAACCTTTATCGGCAGTAATAAAAGTTAATCCTAAACTTTGAGCTGTTGCTGCAATAATTGCATCAGGTGTTTTTATGGAGTATTTTTGTTTCAAATCTATGGCAATTTCTTTTATTGTATTGCTAATTGGAATAACAGGAAAACCTGCCAACAGAGTTTTAATATTCTCAACTTCTTGTGCTGAAATATCTTTTTTTCCAAAAAGTTCAATTTCTGAAATAATCGAAATAACAGGCACGCAAGCAATAAGTCCCTTTACTGCCGGATGCGCTTCCATTGCATAAATAGCAATATTGGTGTCTATCAAAATATCATACCCAATCATTGCGCATCATTTTTTGATATTCCAAACCATCAATACCTCGTTTCAATTTTCCGTACATATCGCCGAGTGTTTTGCGAGGTTTTTGTTTTTTTTGCGTGCGATTAAGCAAGAATATTATATTTTCCTCTGTAATTTCTTTAACTTGAAGTACCATAATTTTTCTCTTTTAAATTCTACCACAAAGATAACAAACTTTTCCACAAAAACAAAAAATTACCGAGAATGCGGAAATTTGCAAAAAAACAATATATTTGTAAAAATAACCCCTAACCACTAAAAAAATGCCCTCTATTTTAATCGTTGACGACGAGCGTGCAATTCGCAATACGCTCAAAGACATTTTGGAAGTTGAAAATTACAAAGTTGATACCGCCGAAGACGGTAAACAAGCGCTCGAAAAGGTGCAAAACAACAAATACGACTTGGTGTTTACCGACATAAAAATGCCCAATATGGACGGCACGGAATTGCTCGAAGCTATTGTAAACGAGCGCGGAAGCAGTTTGCCGGTAATTTTAATTTCCGGTCATGCCACGGTTGATATTGCCGTAGATGCCATAAAAAAAGGCGCTTACGATTTTATTGAAAAACCCCTTGACTTAAATAGAATTTTGATAACTACTCGCAATGCGTTGGAAAAAAATGTATTGGTGCAAGAAACGTCGAAATTGAAGAAAAAAATATTGTCGCAGTACGAAATGATTGGAAATTCGGCGGCATTGCAGGCAATAAAAAATGATATTGCAAAAATTGCTCCCACCGATGCACGGGTGCTTATAACCGGTCCGAATGGCGCAGGTAAAGAGTTGGTAGCGCGAGCAATTCACGAACAAAGCGCACGGGTAAAAGCTCCGTTTATAGAAGTAAATTGCGCTGCAATTCCCACAGAATTAATTGAAAGCGAGCTTTTTGGACACGAAAAAGGCGCATTTACATCGGCAATAAAAATGCGTATCGGTAAATTTGAACAAGCCGAGGGCGGCACAATTTTCCTCGATGAAATTGGCGATATGAGCCTCACGGCACAAGCAAAAGTACTGCGGGCTTTGCAAGAGAAAAAAATCACTCGCGTGGGCGGCGAAAAAGATATTACAGTAGATGTGCGAGTAATTGCGGCTACCAACAAAAATTTAAAAGAAGAAATTGCCGAAAAACGTTTTCGTGAAGACCTGTACCACCGCCTAAGCGTAATTCTCGTGAAAGTGCCTGCGTTAAACGAACGCCTTGACGATATCCCCCTACTCGCCGAACATTTTATTACTGCTATTTGCGGCGATATGGGTATTCCCAAGAAACCAATTTCCGACAAAGCTCTCGCATTGCTGCAAAGTTATTCGTGGTCGGGCAATATTCGCGAACTTCGCAATGTGATAGAACGTTTGATTATTTTGAGTGAAAAAACTATTGAAGAGGGCGATGTAGAAAAGTATTCGTAAATTTGCATTTTGAGTCGTATTTTTAATCTGGATTGCTTCGCTCTGCTCGCAATGACGCTCTTTCGTTAGTTCACACTAACCCTCAAAAGAGCGTCATTGCGAGCAGAGCGAAGCAATCTATATTTTTTATTACAATAATCAAACGAGGCTGTCCAAAAAGTCAAATAGATTTTTCAAATAGTTACGATTTATAAGTTGCGACGCAAAAGGTGCAGAGCACCGAAAATATTTGTAGTATTTAACGCGACACACAAAGCAAGGTGCGTAGCACCGTAATATTTTAATAATCAATTCATTGTTAATATTACGGTACTACGCACCTCACGTTTACAATAATCATTTTTACTACAAATATCTCGGTGCTCTGCACCTTTGCTTTCGATTTAAAAGTTCTAAAATTGATAATTTGACTTTTTGGACAGCCCCTTTAATTTTAAAAAAGTGTACTTTTGCACACAAAATCAAAGCAATGCCACAAACAGCAACCACCACCGAACTCCCCTCCTACCGGAAAATCTGGCAAATATCATACCCATTAATGATTGGCTTTCTTGCCGAAAATCTTGTAGGCGTGGTCGACACTATGTTTTTGGGGCATGTGGGCGATTTGGAACTTGGAGCGGCAGCCATTGCAAGCGCCTATTATATTATGCTTTTTGTGGTGGGTATGGGTTTTGCCACCGGTACGCAAATTTTGATTTCGCGGCGCAATGGCGAACAAAAGTACCGGCAAATAGGCGGCATTTTTGAAAACAGCCTCTATTTTATCTGGTTTTTTTCGGCACTCACGATTATAGTTTCGCTCCTGTTTTCACGCCACATACTTGGGTTTATGCTCGATAGCGAAGAAATTGTCGATACCGCCATGCGTTATTTAGATATTCGAGTTTTTACTTTGTTTTTCTCGCTTGGTTGCGTGGTTATGCGGTCGTTTTTTGTGGGAATAGAATTTACAAAATACATTGGCATAGCGGCGTTGGTGGTTGCCGGCACTAATTTTGTGTTCGATTACATACTTATTTTTGGAAAATTTGGTTTTCCGGCAATGGGCATAGAAGGCGCAGCGTGGGCGGCTATGGGTGCCGAAGTTGCCGGTTTTGCCTATTTTGTGTGGATTGTTTTGAAAAAAGTTGATTTACGCAAATATCAAATGTTTCGTTTCAAACGCCCAAATTTGCATATTATGGTGCAAACTATGAATTTGGCAATTTTTACAATGTTGCAAAATTTATTGTCGCTGTGCACGTGGTTGATGTTTTTTATTATCATCGAAAAAACGGGCAAGGAAAATCTGGCGGCAAGCAATATTATACGCAGTTTTTATATTCTTGCCATTTGCCCGCTGTGGGCGTATGGTTCTACGGTTAGTACGTTGGTTAGTAATGCTTTGGGGCAAAATTGCAAGCACCATGTGTTCCCAATTATTCGTAAAGTTGTCAAGTTTAGCATCATAACTTCCTGTATTGCCTATATTCCCATATTGATTTCGGCACAAGGAATTATGAGTTTGTACACCAACGCCGATACCCACTATTTGATTGCAATAGGCTTCAAAGCCTTGTATGTTGTTGGTTTTGCCAATATTATTTCGGCTTTTTCGTGGATAATTTTTTCGGCAATTTCGGCAACAGGCAATACTATGATTGCGCTTTTTGTGGAAAGCATCACGCTTGTTGCCTATCTTGTTGGAGTTTACCTGCTTGCTACACATTTTCCGCACAATCTCGAAATTATTTGGAGTGGCGAAATTATTTATCAAGTGATATTGGGATTGCTTAGTCTGTGGTATTTTAGCGGCACGCATTGGCAGAGGAAAAGGATTTAGTGTAACCCCCAACCCCCTAAAGGGGGCTCTCAAAGCAGCGAAATAGACTAAGTTACAATACTTGCACTGAACAAAAGTCCCCTTTAGGGGATTTAGGGGTAAAAAGAATACACACTATGCACCGCCGCAATCGCTGCTGTTTCGGTGCGTAGGCGGCTTTCGCCCAGCGTAATAGCTTGCCATTGTTTTTCGAGAGCTTGCGCAACTTCGTGTTCCGAAAAATCGCCTTCGGGACCAATTGCTATGCAAATGCTGGAATTATGTTGCAAAATCTGCGGCAATTTTTGTTTTTCACCTTCGTAACAGTGCGCTATGCAGGCTGCTCCGACAATGGGATTTTTGAGAACATCTTTAAAATCAGTCAATTCATGCAAAATCGGTTTGTAGGCTTTGTACGATTGTTTCATTGCCGAAAGAATAATTTTTTCAATCCGTTCGGGTTTCAAAATTTTGCGTTCCGAATTTTCGGTGCGAATAGGAATAATTTCATCGACACCAAATTCAACGGCTTTTTCAACAAAAAATTCAAATCTATCGCTGTTTTTTGTGGGAGCTACACACATGGTTAGCTTATAATTATGTGCGCCAAATTGCGGCGTGGTGTGCAAAATGGTACACACACAGTCGTGTTTGTTAATTGTACTTATACGAGCCTCGTATAAATTACCATTTCCGTCGATTATATGAATAATGTCGTTAGTACTTTTACGTAAAACCTTTGTACAATGATTTTTTTCTTCATCATGCAGGGTTATGTAATGTCCATTGCGTATATTGGAGTAGAATAATTGCATATTTATAAGGGTTTAAAGCATAAAAATAAAAAAAATAATGATTTAATGTAAAAAATATGATAAAAAATGCGGAAAAACATGATTTTCATCATATCTTTGTAGACCCTAAAAATAACCAAGTGAAAATTCGTCTGCAATTAACTTGCACAATCTTGTAATTTGTTGTGCGTATTTTTACGAAAAAAGAACTGACATGAAAACAATCATTGTTGCACCATTTGATATGTTTTATGCGGCTTTTGTGAAATGCCTTGTGTTGCATGAATATAAGTCTCAGATAGAAATTTCTTTGTGCGGTTTTTTTGCCGATAGCATTGAACATAAGATTTGTTGCAACATATTGAAAGATAAATCAATAGATGTGTCGCACGTGCATACGGTAAAAGCTAACGAGTTGCAAGAAAATTATAACTATTCCAATGACGACTGGGAGTTTATAATGCAACACGAAATTGTGGAATGTGCTACGTATGACAGGTGTTTTGAAGAACTATTGCAACGCAAACAGCCACACCAATTTGTGAGCGCTCATTTTGAGAACAATTCATTTAATAATTTTCCAACATACAGTCCTCTCGTTGATATTATTTGTATGCGAACTTCGTCGGAGGTTTTTAACAAAAATTATGCAGATATTTTGCAATATTGTTTCAATACGCTTATTACTCGAATTACCGAAAATAAGACTATTCTTATATTTCAAAATCATAAAAATGTGAGCGAACAACTGGTGAGAGAATGTGAAGATGAGTATCTTTTTGGTTATTGTACAATATTTGCTCACATCTTGCACGAAACCAAAAATATGGTACTTGCAAAACATTTTGCTAATAATGTAACTCGTTCAATTTTAAACACCATGGACATAAGAAGTTACAAGAAATTTAGAGGATTGGTTTAAACAAATAAATGTTCGTGCAACGCAATCAACGCTTGATTTTTGTACGAAGATTCTACAACAATAGAAATATTGTGCCGACTGCCGCCAAATGAAATCATGCGCACCGGTAATTCTCGCAAAGCATTCAACACATCGGCTGCATACCCTTGTTTTTCGTTAATCATATTGCCCACGATACACACAATTGTTTGATTTTTTTCAACTTCCACCGTGCCTAAATGTTTCAATTCTTCCGCAATTTGCGCTACATAATCATCTTTGTCAATAGTTAGCGAAACAGCCACTTCCGACGTTGCAATCATGTCGATAGAAGTTTTGTATTTTTCAAAAACTTCAAACACGCGGCGTAAAAATCCGTAGGCAAGCAACATACGTCCCGATTTGATGCGAATAACCGTCAATCCGTCTTTTGCGGCAACAGCTTTTATGCCTTTGTTGGTTATTTTATTGGAAATAACGGTTCCTACGGCTTTTGGCTCCATAGTATTTTTAAGCAATACCGGAATGTTTTTCACTTTTGCAGGAAGTACGGTTGCCGGATGCAAAATTTTTGCCCCAAAATAAGCCAACTCGGCAGCTTCGTCAAACGAAAGTTCGGCTATTGGTTTTGTGCCGCTCACTATGCGAGGGTCGTTGTTGTGAATTCCGTCAATGTCAGTCCAAATTTCCACCGCTTCGGCGTTGATAGCCGCGCCAATAAGCGATGCGGAATAATCGCTGCCGCCACGTTTTAAATTGTCGATTTCGTCGGCAGGATTCATGCAGATAAAGCCTTGTGTTATAAACAGTTCGGTGTCTTTATATTGTGCAAGAACTTTTGTAATGCGTTCTTCTATTTCACTTAAAATTGGTTCGCCGTCGGCATCTACACGCATAAATTCAAGTGCATTGAGCAACACCGATTTCACACCGGTTTCTTCGTGGTACAATTGCACCAAATTGGTCGAAATAATTTCGCCGCGAGCGAGAATTGATTTTTCGCAGGCTAAATCAAATTTTTTGTGCGTTGCAAACGAGCGAATAATCGCAAATTCGTTGCCTACAATTGCTTCGGCTTTTTTTCGTGCCGCTTCGGTTTTGAGCAATTCCATAATCACTTCATGGTATTTTTGCTCCAATTTTAAAATTACATTTGCAGCGGCATCATTATTACCTTTATAATAATAGTCGGAAATTTCAACCAAGCTATTGGTTGTGCCCGACATTGCCGACAATACCACTATTTGCGCCGTTCCGTCGGTTACAAGTGCCGACACACTTTTCATTCTTTCGGGAGAACCTACCGATGTTCCTCCAAATTTTAATACTTTCATTTTGTTTAGGTTTTTAGGTTATAGGAGACAAGGTTTTTAGGTTTTAGAAACAAGGGGTTTAGACTGTTGTTCCCTTGTCTCCTCGTTTCCTAATCCCTTGTCTCCTAAAAAAAAGCCACCTCATACGATATGAAATGGCTCTATTTATTATATAATAACATTCGTACAATGTGCTAATTACACGATACGTTCCTTAATACGAGCTTTTTTACCTGTTAATCCACGTAGATAGAAAATACGCGCCCTGCGCACTTTACCGCGTTTGTTAACTTCGATTTTGTCAATCATTGGCGAATTTACAGGAATTATACGTTCCACACCAACATTGCCCGACATTTTGCGAACGGTAAATGTTTCTTCGCTGCCTTCGTTTCTACGTTGCAACACAACGCCGCGGAATTGTTGAATACGTTCTTTATCGCCTTCTTTAATTTTGTAGTGAACAGTTACAGTATCGCCGCTGTTGAACGCAGGCCAATCTTTTTTCTCAATAACTTCTTTTTTAACTTCGTCTAATAGGTTCATTGCAATTAATTTTTTTATCCTTAGATTTACGAGGCTGCAAATGTACACATTTTTTTAAGAAAAAAGCATTTTGTGTAAAAAAAATAGTCAAACACTATTAAAAAACTTTTTTTGTTGACTTCGAGGCTTTTTAAACAAAGAAAAATTCGTATTTTTGGCAATAAATTTAGACTTATGATACAATCCATGACAGGTTTCGGCAAGGCAATTGCCGAATGTGGCGATAAAAATATAGTTGTCGAAATAAAATCATTGAATAGTAAATCGCTTGATATAAACACTCGCATTGCGTATGTTTACCGTGAAAAAGATTTGGAAATACGCAGTGTGGTTGCCGAAAAATTGCAACGGGGAAAAATTGACGTGTGCATTTATTGCGAAGCGAAAGATGCCGGAAGCGATAAATCAATCAACGAAACAGTGGTAAAATCGTATTGCAGGCAAATGCAAAAAATTGCTGCCGATATGAATATTCCCGCCACGCCACAGTCAATTTTCGATGCCGTTATTCGTTTGCCCGAAATATTTTCGTCGGAATTATGCGGCGAATTGAGCGATGAGGAAAGCGCAGTGCTTATGCAAGTTCTTTTGCAAGCAATTGAAAAAATCATAGTTTTTCGCCGAGCCGAAGGCGCTGTGTTGGCAGCCGATGTGAAACAAAACCTGGAACATATTGCAAATTTGGTTTCACACATAGAACGCTTTGAAAATCAACGTATAGTACGTATTCGAGAACGCATGGCGCTGGCACTAAACGAAGGTGTTTCTCCCGAAAATATTGATAAAAACCGACTTGAACAGGAATTGATTTTTTACATCGAAAAACTTGATGTGAGCGAAGAAAAAGTTCGTTTACTACAACATTGCGATTATTTCAAACAAACTATGAATGAAGCAAATTGCGGTAAAAAACTTGGTTTTATCACACAGGAAATTGGGCGGGAAATCAATACACTCGGCTCAAAATCGAACGATGCCGAAATGCAGCGCGTGGTGGTGGAAATGAAAGATTATTTGGAACGGGTAAAGGAACAGGTGCTTAATATACAGTAGGGAACGAGGGGACGAGGGATTAGGGATTAGGGATTAGGAAACGAGGAAAAATATAATAGTAAATATCTATAAATATCTATGAATAAGTAATGAAAAATTATTATTGTTATATTTTAGAAAAAATGGATTGCTTCGTTCCTCGCAATGACGCTCTTTTGTTGATTTGCACTAACCCTCGAAA
>WQTX01000103.1 GCA_009786075.1 Bacteroidota bacterium
TCCAGCCATTCTACAAATTTGTAACCACTTGCTGCTACGGCTTTTACCGTTGCGGTTGAGTTTACGGTAAATACTCCGCCGCCGCTTACTGTGCCGCCCGCGCTTGCTGCTACCGATACTGTTACAGAATATTTGCAACTTGCATCGTCTTTGGTTGCAAGCGAGTTGTAATTTTCGGCGGTGTTGTCGGTGCAGCCTTTTATTGGGTATATGCAGCTTTTGTCGTCTTGGTTGGCGAGTGGGTTGTAGTTTGTGGCTTCGGGGTTGGTGCAGCCGAGAATTGGGGCGTATTCACAACTTTTGTCGTCAATTGTTGCCAATTCATTATAATTTAGTGCTGTTTCGTCCATGCAACCGAATATGTCAGCAGGTTTATATTCACAACTTTCGTCATCAATTGTTGCTAATTCGTTGTAATTTGTTGCGGTTACGTCCATGCAGCCGAATATGTCAGCAGGTTTGTATTCGCAACTTTTGTCGTCAATCGTTGCAAATTCGTTGTAATTCAATGCCGTTTCGTCCATGCAGCCGAATACGTCAGCAGGTTTGTATTCGCAGCTTTCGTCGTCAATTGTTGCAAGTTCATTGTAATTTGTTGCAGTTACGTCCATGCAACCGAATATGTCAGCAGGTTTGTATTCGCAACTTTCGTCGTCAATCGTTGCCAATTCATTGTAATTCAATGCTGTTTCGTCCATGCAACCGAATATGTCAACAGGTTTGTATTCGCAACTTTTGTCGTCAATTGTTGCCAATTCGTTGTAATTCAATGCTGTTTCGTCCATACAGCCGAATATGTCAGTAGGTTTGTATTCGCAACTTTTGTCGTCAATCGTTGCCAATTCGTTGTAATTCAATGCCGTTTCGTCCATGCAACCGAATATGTCAACAGGTTTGTATTCGCAGCTTCCATCGTCTTTGGTGGCGAGTTCGTTGTAGTTTGTGGCGGTTTTGTCGGTGCAACCTTTCACGAAATGCACACAAGTCCCATTATCTTCAGTTGCGAATGGATTATAGTTCATTGCTTCACTATCCGTGCAACCGGGTATAGCTCCTCCTTGCCATTCATACGCTCCCAAACTTATTTTTCCATCAACAATACGTGGATTACCTGCCAAATCAGTAGTAATAGCTGATAAATCGGGCGTTTGCCCAGTATCGAAAAATGATTTATTGCCTGCATAAATACAAGGACTACCTGCTTGTAGGCGCAAATCACCGTTTTTAGCATCAACAAAAAATGGGTTAGCACCGTCGAATATAACGCCTTCTGCTGTTACGCCTTCTACCAAACTATGACTATAGGTGGGACTATAAGAAGAATTACTATTAAATACATTTTTCGAAGCTACTCCGTTGCCCCAAATAATACTATTGCGAATTTCGTGAGAATGACTAACATTATACATTCCGCCACCATTATTTGCTGTATTTCCGCTAATGTTTACATTAGTCATAACTATTTCAGAAAAATAATCATTATATATCCCACCACCAAAATTGCTTGACGTATTTTTAGTAATACTTACATTAGTCATCAAAACAGGAACATCACCGTAATTATATATTCCACCGCCACCACCGTTATACTGTTTTGCCCCATTTCTACTGATAATTACATTAACAAGAACAAGCGAAGAATAGTTGTTATAAATTCCACCACCGCTACCCTGTGAATATCCGCCGGCAGCGCATGCCGTATTTCCGTCGATGATTACATCGGTCAATTTAGAAACAGAATTATTAATATTATACATTCCCCCACCATTTGTCTGAGCTACATTTTCGTTAATACTTACATCATTTAAAATTGGAGAGCTGTCGTCATTAGAAATCCCTGCACCACTTGTTGCTGTATTTTTATGAATCTTTACAGCAGTCAAAATAGGTGATGACTTTTTTACATTACATATTCCACCGCCACGTTGCGACGAATTTTCAGTAATCACTACATTTGTCAAAATGGGTGAAGAAGCATTGGTATTATAAATTCCACCGCCATAACCGGCAGTTGTTGAGTTTTCGTAAATGCTCACATTTGTTAATTTTGGCGAAGAAGCATTATTATACATTCCGCCACCGGCATCACCACTTCCGGCACCAGTCTTATTTTTGCAAATAATTACATCGGTCAATACCGGTGAAGAATCTATATTGTATATTCCGCCACCACTAAATGCCTCATTTCCACTAATAGTTACATTAGTCAGTATTGGTGAAGAAGCCGAATTCCATATTCCGCCACCATTATTAACAACACCATTTTCAACAATATTTACATCGGCCAAAGTAGGCGAAGACTCAACGTTAGCCATTCCTCCTCCTTGAATATTCGCTCCATTTCCACTAATATTTACATTAAGAAAATTTGAGTTGGAAGATGAACAATTGTATATTCCACCACCGACATTTTTTGCCTCATTTTTGTAAACGTTTATATTAGCATAAGCAAGAGAGGAATTATTATTGTACATTCCCCCTCCGAAATATTGATGAATTTGTTGGGAATTTACTAAAACATATGACGTTCCATTACTATTTCCTCCGGTAATGGTAAATCCATCAAAGCGGGCGGTTCCTGCATCGCCTACTGAAATAACTATGTGATAGGCGTTTTCTGACTTACTGGCAAGGGTGGCATCATCATTATCTAAAAAATCGCCACTTAATATCGTAATGTAATTATAATCACCTGCTTCGGGCAATTGTCTTTCTTCAAGCGTAGTTTCCGTACCAACAAAACTACCGTAAACTTTCACATCTTTTTTCAATACAAAAGCATTATTCCGATTTGTTTCATCAATGGTATTCAAACTGTTTGCAGGGCGATTAGGTTTATAAGTACCTGCTGCTACCCAAATTTCATCGCCTTCATCAGAAGCATTAATTACCGCTTGCAGGTCGGCGCAGGCAGTTGCCCACGAGGTGGCATTGGCGGCATTTTCTGCCGTTGTTGTTCCGTTGGTTTTTACATAGCGCACAGTTTGCCCAAACCCGCTCACTGCGCTCAATACGCACAGCATAACTAAAAGATATTTCATTGTTTTCATAATTGTATTGTCTTATTGTTTGTTATTCTTCGTTTTAAAACAGACAAATATACTGCTTTTTTTTGAAATATGCAAGTGAAAGCAACAACAAGCGGCTTTCTTGGCTTGCGCAACTCTCACAGTGTCAATACGTTAATCGTATTTTTGCACACTTTTATCGACTAGTTTACAACTATTTTTTACATTTTTCTAAACACAATAGCCTACCCCAAAGCCACCCCACTAAACATACTGGCAGCAACAATTGCAATAATTGTTTTTGTAATTTTTTTAGCTCCGCTGAACTCGTACTTTGTACATCGGTTCATATTCTTATATTTTATGTTGTTGTTTTAATTTTTTCGTTTTGTTATTTGTCTGAACCGTGATTTTTGTGATTAGTTTGATTTTTATGATTGATTTTTTGCATTAAAACAGCAAAATGCGAATGTTTTTTAATACAATACCGGTCTTACAATTTCCATTTTCAAACCAAGAGCATCTATAATTCTGCAAAAAGTTCCTATTCCCGGCTCTATAATTCCTTTTTCTATACGAGAAATATAGGTTTTGTTTGTGCCAATTTTTTCGGCAAGTTCTTGTTGTGTTATTTTTTCTTGCTTTCGGGCTTCGTTTATAATTTGCCCCATACAATAGGCGTATGCTTCTCTCCGAAATTCTTCGCGCTCCGGAGTGCCTACTTTGCCGTATTCGGCATCGAGCATAGCATCAATACTAATGAGATTATTGTTGTTTGCTTTCATAATATTCCTCCTTTATTTGTATTGCCTTATCAATTTCTTTGCGTGGTGTTTTTTGAGTTTTCTTTTGAAAACCATTGAACAACACCACTATATTTCCCTCGTCAAAAATAAAAAACACTCGAAATATATTGCTGTTGTATTCTGCTCGTATTTCATAAATTTCATCTTGCAAAAATTTTACAAATTTGGAATTTACTCTATCTTGAACTTTCAACATATCAAGCACATAAAATATTTTACGCGTCTCCTCTTTTTTCAACGTTTGAATAAAATCGGTAAAATATGTTTTATACGCTACTATACTTCGTTCTTTTTCCATTGTGCAAATATAATAAAAGTTTACAGATACGACAACTAATTTTGCGTTTATTTCACATTTTTTCCAAAAACCAATAATGGTATTCCCCAATTCATTTGTCATACCCACAAAGTTCTTCCCGTTCCTTTTTAGTCATTCCCTTAATCACAATTTCATACGAATGGTCAATCCATTGTTTGAGGTTTTTATCGGAAATCGACCCATCGAGAATAACCATATTCCAATGTTTTTTGTTGAAATGATATGCCGGTTGAACAGCGGCGTATTGTTCGCGCAATTCTACGGCATATTCCGGCTCACATTTAAGCGAAACTCGCTTGGGGTTTTCATCTAACGAAAGCAGGGCAAACATTTTTTTGCCCACTTTTATTACCAACGAAACATCATCGAAAGGAAAATCTTCGGACGTTCCTTTTTTTGCTATGCAATATTCTCTTACTTCTTCTATGTTCATAATATTAAGAATATTCTCAATTGTCCATCATTCGTTCCGAAACTATTTTTTTTAACGCATCAAATACAGTATCTATATTGTTCTGTGTCTTTTTTTCAGAAGGATATATATCTTCAAAGAAATTATGATGTAATGCTTCTGAAATTGCAAGAAGTAATTTTACTTCCACATCATCGCGTTTGTATAAGTCGTATATGTTTTGCCTTGTTTTACAAATATCTCTTGCAAGTTGAGCGCTATTGATATTGTTCTCTTTTACAAACGCTTGTATTAATTTACCTATATGTATGTTTTTATCTTTCATGATGCACTAATTTACAAGCAATTACGCAGATTATTTAAAATAAAAGAAAAATAAAAACATAAAAAAGCAAGAAATTATTTGTCAAATAAAATAAAACAGTTATTTTTGTAAAAGTATTCTGTACAAATAATAATAATCGTTTAAAATTCATTATGATAAAACACAAAATTAATTTGAGGAAAATAATTGCTATTGCAATATGCCTCGCAGGAACAACAACTTTTGCACAAGAAGTAAAAATTAGCACAGAAAACTTCCCTGATGACAATTTTAGAAATTGGATTTTGGAACAAGAGTATGGTAAAGATGCAATTCTTTCTTTTGCTGAAATTATACAAATAAAAAACATTAATGTGTCAAACAAAAAAATTGCAGACCTTACTGGTATTGAATTTTTTGCAGCTCTTGAAACATTAAATTGCAGCGGCAATCACTTAATTTATCTTGATGTTTCAAAAGAACGTTTCCCTAATCTTAAAACTTTGTCGTGCGACAAGCAAACCCGCACCCTTATTTTTCCTGTTAGTGATAACAATGTTTATAACCTTGCAATTACACTCAATAAAAACGTTTCTTTTGAGACAAAAACAATTACATACGTCAATGGAATACTCAAGAGTACAAGCAGTGATACAACTTCTGTATTTTCAGCACCAACAGGTTTCAAAATTAAAAATAATGACGGCGATAGTGTACATGTAAACTTAGCCGGTACACTTAATTTAGAATTACAAGGAATTGCTATTAACTCAGAGAATTTTCCGGACGAAAATTTTAGAAATTGGATTTTAGCACAATCATACGGAAGTGGAAACAATCTTTCTCCAAAAGAAATTAAAGGAATAACAAGTATTGCTGTTTCGAATCAAAACATTGCCGACCTTTCGGGGATTGAATTATTTGATAATCTTAAAACGTTGAATTGCAGCAATAATAACTTAAAGTCTCTTGATATTACGCTACCCGAAAGTATCGAAACATTGAATTGCTCCGGCAATTATTTAACCTCTCTTGATGCGTCAAGTTCTCGTTTCCCTAAACTTAAAACATTGTCGTGTGCCTCTCAAAGTCTTATACTCCTTACTCCGGCGAATAGCAAAGGTTGCAGCATTGAAATTACACTTGACGAAAACATAACTTTTGGAATAAACCAAAAAGATAAAACTCCAGTAATTACGTATGCTGACAGAATACTTACAAGTACAAGCAGTGATACAACTTCTACATTTTCAGTGCCAACAGGTTTTAAAAATGATAAAGGCGAAGTTGTGAATTTAACCGGTACTCTTACTTTAGAATTAACAGGAGTTGCTATTAATTCGGAAAATTTCCCTGACGAAAATTTTCGAAATTGGATTTTAGCTCAAAAATATGGAAACGGAAATGATAATCTTTCGCCGAAAGAACTTGAAAAAATCACAAAAATTGATATTGTGGGAAAAGGAATTGACAGCTTAAAAATCGCAGACCTTACCGGCATTGAATATTTTACAGGACTTGTAGAATTATATTGTGGCGACAATAACTTGACATCTCTTGATGTTTCGATGCTTAAAAATCTTAAATTTTTAAGTTGTTATGACAATAAAAATCTTACAACGCTTGATGTAACAGGATTAGAAAAGTTAGAATATTTGCACGTAAGCAATGCAAAACTCTCTGCACTTGATGTTTCAACATGTAAAAATTTAAGCCTTTTAAATTGTATCAACAATGAATTGACCTTTCTCAATGTTTCGGGAGCAAAAAAACTCGAACTTTTGGATTGTTACAATAATCAACTTACAACGCTTAACGTTGCAGGTTTGGAAAATCTTGCAACGTTGCGTTGTTACAACAATCTATTTACTGTTGCTCCTGATGTTTCAGGCTTAGAAAAACTCACAACATTTGAATGGAGAACTATCACTTCTATTGAATTTGCAAATGCAAATCGTCAAATAATCGGTTTTTGCACTATAATGGGAGTAAAATTAACGGAAGAACCACAAAGTGGTATATACATTATATTGTATGATAACGGCACAGCGGAAAAAGTAATGAAACGTCAATAAAAAACAACGAAACAAACTCATAAAAACCGGTAGAATTATTTCTATCGGTTTTTTGATTTTAAAAGTCTCCTTAACTCTTCCCTCGTCCCCTAAAACCTTGTATCCTAATACCTATTCTCTAAACCCATTCCACCCCTGCGCCTGCAAAGCAATCGTTTCGCCCGCTTTTGAAATAAGCACCGAACCAGCACTCTGCGCACACACCGAACCAATTACATGCACCGAAGGAATTTTTTTAACCGCATTGTAACTTTCAAGCGGCACGGTAAACAATAATTCATAATCTTCGCCGCCGTGCAAAGCCGTGATTAACGGCGCAATGTCAAATTCTTTGCACACTTTTGCAACATCTTCGCTTACCGGAATTTTTTCTTCATACACTTTGCAACCCACGTTCGATTGCTTGCAAATATGTAATAATTCCGATGAAAGTCCGTCTGAAACGTCAATCATAGACGTGGGCATGATGCCTGCGATTTTGAGTTGTTCAATAATATCTTTACGTGCTTCGGGTTTTAGGTGGCGTTGCAATAAGTATTCGTAGCCCACAAATTGCGGTTGCGCTCCGGCTTGTGCAAATACGTGTTTTTCGCGCTGCAAAATTTGCAAACCCATATACGATGCTCCCAAATCGCCGCTCACGCAAATCAAATCATTTTCCTGTGCACCTTTTCTATATACCACATTGTTTTTTGCCACCGAGCCAATTGCCGTTATGCTCAAAACTAATCCGGTCATAGATGATGAGGTGTCGCCGCCCACAACATCAACGCCGCAACGTTCGCATGCAAGATTAATGCCTTCGTATAATTGTTCAAGCGCCTCTACCGTAAATTTTGCCGACACGGCAATAGAAACCGTAACATGTTCGGGCGTGCCGTTCATAGCATAAATATCGGAAAGATTGACCATTACGGCTTTGTAACCCAAATGTTTGAGCGGCGAATACATCAAATCGAAATGAATGCCTTCCATAAGCAAATCGGTACTTACGAGTGTGTATTCGTGTTCGTTTTTTTCCAACACAGCGCAGTCGTCGCCGGTGCCGTAAACGGTTGAATTATTTGTGGTGGTTAGTTTTTTAGTTAATCGTTCAATTAACCCAAATTCTCCTAATTCCGATAGGGCTGTTTGTTTTGTCATAGTATTTTAAAGTATAATGTCTATTTTATAGATTGCTTCGTTCCTCGCAATGACGCTCTTTTGTACGTCATTGCGAGGAACGAAGCAATCCAGCTATTATTGAATAATCGGTTTAATTTTTTGTAAAATTAGGTTATTTTCACAATATGGCAAAAAAATGAAAACATTCTCAAAAAATATCTTTGCATAAAGTATCGTTAAATTATGAAAAAAGAATTACTTTTGCCATAGTGATATTTTTGTATGCACTCAAACAAAACAGACAAATGGAAATAATCATAGTCGAAGATATTGACTTATCGTCTCCTCAGTGGCTTGACATAATTTTTGACAAGAAAAACAAAAAATATGGAGCCTACGAATTGCGCGACGATTCGTCGAACAGGCATTTGAAAGCGATAATTATAGTGGCGGCACTGTTTCTTTTAACGCTGTTTTTGCCAATGCTTGTTGCCACCAAACAGAGCAACGATGGCGGTTATTCTGCCGAAGACGAAGTTCACACCACGCTTATCAATTTAATTGACGATTTGCCCCCTCCTGAACCAATTAAAAAAACCGGCGGTTCAATTCCTGCCGGTGTTTCGGTTATTATAGGCGAAAAAGTAAAAGGCGGCGATGTTGCCGGCGATTTGGGCGGCACGCCCGAAGCACCGCTCAAAAAAGATTTAAACAATGTGGGTGCCACCAATCCATCGTCGCCGTTAATTTCAGATGCTGAAAAAGAACGTTTACGAAAAGAGGCGGAAGACCAAGCACGAATAAAAGGTTTGGCTGCCAATGCTTTGGGAAATAAAGGTGCAAACCCCGGCGTTCAAGGAAATTCAACCAATGGAGCTCCATCGGGATTTGCCGGCGACCCTCGTGGTTCTTTTGGTGGAAAAAATGTTAAGGGCACTCCCGGAAATCCGTTTGGCAACGGCGATGCCATTGGTGGTGTGGTAAAACCGGAAAACACCATAAATTGCGACAAACAAGTAAGTTTGCTGCTAGAAGTTAACGCACAAGGCTCAGTAACCAAAATAGTCGACGTAGAAACCGCCATAAGCGAACAAAGCTGTATAGAAGCTGCCAAACGCGCTGCGCGCAAAACAACATTCCCTCCCGATGCTTCGCAAACGGTGCGTTATGCTCGCATTATTTATGATTACAGTGTTTCGCGCAAGTAGGTTTCAACTAATCATTTAAAGAGGCTGTCCTAAAAGTCAAATGATTTTTCCAATTGCTTACAATTTGTAAGCGACAGCGCAAAAGGTGCAGAGCACCGAAAATATTTGTAGGATTTAA
>WQTX01000104.1 GCA_009786075.1 Bacteroidota bacterium
TTATTATCGCAGCGGGTGGGCTTGGACACTACGACCGACCCGCCGTTTTTTGCCTATTTGGTACTAACCGACAGCGAAGTGGAAACAGGCTTTGGGTTGAGTTTTTGCATACCCGAAGACAGTGGCGATGTATTGGAAGTATACGCATCAATGCAAGCGCGTTTTGTGTTCAAAAATCCAAAGGCGTGGTATATTCATGTGGGTACTCGAGAAAAACCCAATACCGGGAGTTTGTTTAATTTACTGCGGGTTGAATCGTTTCTTATGCTTTCGGCAGCCGGCATAGACATGGGAGCTAAGGCAGAATTGTCGTTTAGCCGCAGTTATCTGGGCGGAATGTTGGCAGCCGATGTGTATGCCTACATGGAGTGCGGCGGCAAAATAAGTTTTGAACGGTTTCAAATAGCTGCCTTTATGGCAACGGGCGGTCATGTCGATGTGTCGGTTTTCAAACTTGGCTTTTATTGCGGATTCGATACCACACTGTCGGTAGAAGTGCCTAAGCCATTTACTATAGAAGGCAGCGTATCGCTGGCTGTAGGATTTAGAATATTCGGCAAAAAAATAGTATGTGAATTCACGGTAGAGTTCCGTTGGGAGCGCTCCAAAAATCTTATTGTACCGTATATATCGCCTTTGCTGGGAGAAGCTGTTGAACTTCCGGTAAAAGCAGTATCAATGCTATCGCAGGAATTGTTTGATATAAGCCCATTGAAGGAAAACGAAGGCATACAGAAAATAAACAAACTTATACCCTGCGACAGCTATATTGATATAGAATTTGTGAAACCTGTGAATCCGAAAGCGGTAATGGATACAGTAGGCGGAGTTGGTGAATTGGATTCTACGTATGAAGAAATCATACCGCCGAAGCCTATAAAAAAACAAGCAACACACAGTTACAGTTTGGAAAACATAACCATACAATATTGGGATTCCGACAAATGGCAGCCGTACCACCCTTACGAAGCCATGTCGACACCTGTGCAGCAGGGAAGCGACCCCATAGATTTTTATAGTGGAGAACTGAAACTTATAGGACAATGGCAAATGCAAAGCCGCGGCGAATACCAACGGATTCGTTTGTTGTCGCAATCGGTTTTTTCGTATATGGACAAAGGACTGAAAGGCTGGGTAAAACCGGAAGAATACGGTATTACCGCAGGCAGTTTGTTTTGCGCCAATGCTGAATTGCAAAATCAACGCGCCAATTGGACTGCCTACGCCTTGGATACAAAAGTGCAAAGTGAAACCCTGATTAGTAAGCAAGACGCAACACAAATTGTTTCGTGCTGCATAACGGGCGAGCGGGCACACGTAGGTTACGTAAGCAATCCGTATTCACTGTCAAAATCATTGCTGTTTAGAAATGATTCGCAATGCGTGATTTTTTTACAGGAGTCCTGCGCATTTGTACGGTTAAAATTATTTACTTACAGTGAGTATGTTACTATTACGTATTACAAGAGAAATGTAACGAGTATAACAAAAATAGCGGAAGAAATAAAAACACGCTATGAATTATTGAATCCGGTAGACTATGAAAATGAATTGCAACCGGTAGACATACTGGTAATTCGCCCAAGTTTTGTTGATGCGGCACTTATACAAAGCAAGCTGCGCGAAATAGAAGCCTTGTGTGAGTCGGTATATGAGAGCGGCGAAATGAAACCGGCGATACGGGTATTAATACAGCAATTGATAGAAGCATTGGAAGCAATGTTCCAGCAATCGCAGGCAGGCTCGCAATTGAACAGAGCCGCCATAGAGGAGCAACACTACAATTTGCTGCAAAAATACAATCGCCTGCTGGAAGAATTAAATGCCGTGCGGACACAAATAGCCCGCTATGAAGAATTGTTGCGCGTGGCTTCGCAGAAAATGAATAGCTGCTGTACGGTGCTACACCCTACAGGCGAAAAAACAGAAAAAGATGTGTGTATAGAAAATTTGGAAACAATAGTTCCCGAAGGAGTAAGTACACAAGGTATAGAAGGAGAATACCTGCGTTTTATCGATAATTTACGTCGTTTGGCGCAAGGATTGGCACAGTGTAAGCAGAATTATACAACAAATATAGACGCATTGTGTGCAAGTTCTCAAGAGTATATCACTCGTTTAACAAAACTACTTGCAACATCACGCGAAACGGAATCTACGCTGGTAAAACAAATAGAAAAAACACTTGAAGACGGTAACCGCATAAACACAATGCTTCAAGGGTCGCCGGGCGATATTACCGTGGAACCTTATGGAGGGTATGGAGACGATTGTACGGTTCTACACGAAATAGAATGGCAGTCGCTACGGGAATGGCAGTTAAACAGTAACAGTCCAAAGCAAGATGCGGTAGCGAAATCGTATAAAGATTCGGTACAGGCAATAGAGCACAGTTTATCGCCTATATGGCGACCGAACACTACGTTCAGAGTATGTATAACAGCGAAAGATGAGGTAAAAAATCGTGTAGGTTATGAAACCGTAGATAAGAAAAATGCGAAAGAATTCAAATATTATTTTGGATTTAAAACAGGCGGTCCCGTAGGTTATTTCCATAAAGATTATAATGCGACTAAAACTAAAGAAATCGACAAATATTGTCCCGATGGAGAAACCAATCTTCTAAAATATCGCCTTACAACCCTTCGTGATTATATTGATTATGAACGTTCGTACCCCAATGCTTCGGGTAATTTATTGCAAGCCAAGCCATTGTATTATGAAAATACGAAGCTCAATCTTTTTTATGTACACAGTTATGTATATCACTTGTTGAACGACTGGAAAAAATTAGGTAAATTGCCTGCAATAACAGGTACACTGGAAGTGGTGGTAAAAGACCCGTTGGAAGATTTTGAAATACCAAATCCGCCACCACCAGATATAGAAACCCAGTATATGCCACAGTCGATAGTGGGTTGGCAACCCGATACTACGCCTCGTGTATCTAAGGGCGTACGTATAACAGATATACTGCGCAATCCGGAGCTTTACAATCCCGATTTTATTGATATATACGGCAATCGCTGTTGGAAAGCCGGTGCATTCCCCATAAAACCGGCATCGTTAAAAACGGTGGTAACGTTGAATTTCCTTCGACCGCAAACGTTATACACGGCATTGTTTTACAATGTTTTCGGGAAAGAACGCCGGGAAGTGCATCGTTATGTGTTTCAAACATCGCGCTATGCCAGCATGCAAGAGCAGTTCGACAGTTATGTTCAAACCGATGCGTACGGCAATGTAGGCAGGGCATTATATACCATAGACGTATCGTTGGACGGAGTGAAATTGCAACGGCTTAACACATTGTTGCAAACCGGCAAAACCGGTAACTCCGTTATAGATTCACGTTTTAGCAATGCTTTTGACAGTTTGATAGAAGGAGTATTGGAACTTGGTCCGCAACAGCCTGCAGAAACAACCGAAGTGAGCATAGTTCGCAACACCCACCCAACAACGGGAGTTGTTACAATACTCGGTTTGATTGTACGCAGTCCCGAACCGATGATAAATCCGGCGCTACCGCAAGAAATCAAAAATTTATATTGCAAACCGTTTCAGATAGATTTTCCAAGAAATCGCACACAGAGTTATGCCTTTGCACATTCAAAAGACTGTTCGCAATTTTTTGTAACTCATGCAACTGAGAACCAGCTTACAAGTTCGGAATTGCGACTGACATTTACATCGTACGCATGGGACGGTAAGGCTTACTCTCCGGAAAGAGATGATACGAATACAATTATTTCCTGTTCATTAAATGTTTCATTGATAAATTAATATAGCTATGCAAATATCACTAAATACAAATACTCAAATACAATCAAAACAACTGTTTTTGCAAGCCGCAGGTTCTACCGGTAGCGATGGCTCGCAAGCGGGCATTCACTTGCGTTGGGAATTATTGAGAAATCTTGGGCAAACCCATATTCCGAAAGGAGTTTTAGCTAATCCGTCCCAAAATGATGCCGTGAAGGTATATCGTGCACCGTACACTACGCGTTATCCGGTGGTGGTTAATGTTTTGCAAGATGCGCCTTCGGTAATAATTGGTAAAACAAATACTATTTCGATTATTAAAAGATTTTTTGCAAAAGACGATAGAATTTGGATTTATCAAGGCGATAAAGTGAATACCGATGATGTGGTATATATACATTTTAAAAATAAAACCGCGTATGATGCTATTTCAATTGACCCGGTACAAAATCATGCAGGATTTTTAAAGGCATACGGCAACAATTTGATAGAAGTGCAAGTAAAAAACAAACTTTGTTTTGCGGCAAATATCTATCTTGCCAATTTTGGTGCAAATCCGGAATTGAAACTTGAAACTATTTCTACTTCCAACAACGATACGGAAGAAGATTCTCGTTTTGTAAGTAGCCGCACAGTATTTGACCTTAACCGTATCGGTGGTTCATGTTCTGAGGGTTCGCACTTACTTCAAGAGCAGAGTGAACACGTATTGCAAGAAAATCTGTATAAAATTAATCTTGAAAATTCAGGAGGAAGCCAACAATCTACAACGGCGCCAATTGTTAATTTCGGAAGGATTGTAACCGAAAATATACAGTCGCTACGCTTTACTGTGAGCAATGCCACGCTTTCGGTGTTGCACTTAGAAACCTACGATAATTTTTTACAGCAAATAAATACCGCTAATAAATGGGAACAAATAGGCGAATCAACAGGATTCGGACTTACAACCAACGATGAGATTGCGTACAAACGTTTAGAAAAAAATGTAAATACCATTCATAATAAATGGAAAAAATATAAAGACGCAACAATAAACATTGCCAATTATAAAACACGTTGGGGATTAATACGTAAGGCTATTATAGAATATATAGACCTTTCAGGAAAAGACCCTAATAATAAAGCTGCAAACATAAAAACACCGGCAAACGAGGGAAGTGAAGATGAAGCTATCAATATCTCATATTTTATGATGTTGAAAATTGCGAGTTACGATTATCACGTAGCCCGTATGCTTGGATTAGGTTATATTGACAATGCGGTAGCAAACAATTTCAATGCCGAATATATATATGCAGTAGCTTATGATGCGCCTGCGGAAGTTGGTAGCGGAAGACACATATTTTTAACACCGCCAATAAACTGCTTGCTGGAAAAAAAACCAACCATACCGGAATTAAAACCATTGCGTTACGGCATAAAAACCGCATTGAGCGTAACCGATAGCAATGGTTATACCTACGATGGAAAAGCCCGGTATATAGCTCTTCATGTTGATACAAAACAGACTGAATACAAGATGATGAACTTTTTTGCAAGTTCACAGCAATTTTGCTATCACGGAGAAACTGAAACCTTGTTTGTAGGCATAGGATATAAATCTGCCAATGAAACTGCATGGCGTAAAAAAAGCATAACTTCCGACAAGGAATTGAAAGATACCGAAGGCAATCCTGAGGTTTCGGCAATACCGGCGCCAATAGAGCCTTCAGTATCTGATTTTTTATTCAATCATAAAGAAACAGAAACAGGCATACACAACTATGCTGTTTATGCCGTTAACTGGTTTTCGCGAACATCGGATTACAGCAATACACGAAATAGCAACAACACTCAATTTACCGTTCCGAATAAACTGCTTCCACCGCAGAATTTACAGGCGCATATTATACAAAAGGAAAATAATTTATTGCTTACAACTCCACATGAGCAAGAACTTTTACAAAAAATTACTTCCAACGATAAAACATTGCTGCGAGTAACATTTGAATACACTCATTCTCACGATATAACCCATCAGTATGGCGATACGGTACAATTGTTTTTTAGAACACAAGCACCGCGAAGTGTAACAGGGTTTATTAAACAGGTAGAAAAATATACCGCGCAAACAAGTAAAGTAATAACAACAGCATACACACATCTCGATATTGATGGAAAGAAAATAGAGTATTCGGGTATAGTGCCTCCTGTGGATTATGCTCGATATATAGGTGGTATATTAACGGTAAAAAATCGTAGTTTTGTTATAGAACAAGTGCTTGCGCCGCAACAAACCGGATATGGAAGTGTATTTATTGTACGAAATATTGAAGAACGAATAGTTCAAAATCTTGCAGCAGAGCCGGCATTGCCAAATTATCAAAATATAGCAACAGAAATAACTCCTTTTACAAATGAAGTTTTTACGGTAATTGAAAATATGGCAGATGTACAAAATTGGTACGATGGCTCTGCTACTCCCACTCCATTGGCTTGCGAAGTACAACTTACCGATATTGGACAACCTCAAGCTATGTGGAATAATAAAGAAGAAATAATTGTTCCAAGAGTGTGGAATTCTGCAGAGAATAAATATGTGCCGGGGAATGAAAATTCGCCGGAAAAGTACAAACAAATAGTACGGGGAATTAATGAAAACGCTCGCATTGAGCCAACACCGGAAAAATCGGCACAAGGTGTACAAACCCACATTGGAGTATATACAGTAACGTTCAATAATACAATTCACAGGGCACATCCACAATCCGGCAATGTAAATCCGGTAGATTGGTACAAGGGATTTGTGCGTGTGCGCGCTAAAAATGACCCGTGGGGCGATAAAAAAGTTTTAGACGTATTACAAATCCTTAGTTCGCCCGGTCAGAAGCTTTCTTTGTTGGTATTTGATAACGATTTTACAGCCAATCCAATAAAAGACGGCGCTTCGGTAGAAGTAAATTATTATCCGGGTTATAGATTATATCTGTATGCCGATGCAGCAGCCGGATTGACAGCCCGGAATATATTGCCGGCAGCAAATGAAGACACGCGTCATTCTTATTTATCGGCTCGTACTCTCGACAAGGTTCATAAAACAGTTGCCGGCATACCCTATAGCTCAAAAATGTGTACGCCTAAGCGTATGTTTGCTCTTGAACTTCAAGAACCGCTTGCTCCGCAAAAACCTGCCGGTGGACGATATGCAACCCGTCCTGATTTTTATAATAAATCGACATATACGTGCCGGGTTACGTGTAATAGTGCCAATCCGTATGCTTTGGTTTTCCTTCGGGCAAGTGAGCGCATGTTGCTTGAAGCAGTGTATGAACCCGCAACTATTTCTAAAATAGAAGCCGATTTGGCAGCACTTGGCGATGATGAATATTTTACTTCACGTTGGGAAAATTTTGTTGATTTTGAAACTCTTCTTGCACAGAATATTGTTTATACGAAGTATAACGGGTATCAATTCCCCAAACCGGATAAACGCAAAGACAGTTTTGGCGGAGATTTGTTTAATAAACCCGAAGCACCCGAAGTTGTGATAAAAAAACTAAAAGAAGCTATATACAGTTCATTTTTACCACTAACCGAACAACCGCTTATATATGAATATATAAAATCGGCAGCATCGTATGTGCCTTCGCATAAAAAGCAAACAATACGGGATATGCGCGGCGATTTGTTGGAACCTACAGACCCTGAATTCGACCAGTCGCCAATGGCTAAAATTGTAGATGTGCGTAATAAAATAGTTCAATTTACTGATTTTACATTAGATGGAGCATCGAAGAACTTCTATTTTTATTGCGCTATGGAATTGTGCAATCGTATGCAGTTCAGCGATAAAAGTCCTATTTTCGGACCTATTCAAATGGTAAATACTGCTGCTCCGGGCGCTCCCAAAATATTGAATATAACATCGGTATTACAAGACCCTGATTTGGAAGTAGCTCCGGAAGTTGTTATAGAACTGTGTCCATATCCGCAGAATCAAGAAGTTACCCGTTTTCAACTATACCGAACCACTAAAGCATCGCACGCAATGTCGCCTCGAAGTATGCAAAAAGTGAAAGAAATTACTGTGGAACCGGAAAGTGAAACAATTACAATTAGCGATGATTTTTCTTTTGACAACGGAAAAATACCGTATGGAGATGCATTGTATTACAAAGTAATAGCATTACGAAAAATACGATATGCGAATAATGCCGGTGAAGAAATTATAGACTATGTGCCTTCACTTGCCTCAAAAACAGTTTTGACTCTTGTGATTGACACCGAAAGTCCGGTTGCGCCGGAATTAACATTTTCGCCCAAAGAACCAACAGAAGGAAAGAGAAGCAATTGCAAACTTTTGTGGGATAATGTAATACACAATGCAACATACCATATTTATAAAATGAATGATGCCGGTAATTGGAATTTATTACATTCTTTGACAACCAGCGATGAACACATTGAATATATGCTCGAAGAAGATTTATATACAATAGATGATGATGAAACACCAATCTATCATCGTTTCAAAGTTGAAGTAGAAAATTCTTCGGGATTATGGAGTACGAACGACAATACGATTATTATTTAAAATTTAACATCAAAATAAGTAATGAAAATAATTATTGATACATTATGAAAAAATGGATTGCTTCGCTCCGCTCGCAATGACGCTCTTTCGAGAGTTCGCACAAATCAACAAAAGAGCGTCATTGCGAACGAAGTGAAGCAACCGTAGCGAAGCGGAGCTCAACGAAGTTAATCCAGAAAACATATCATTAAATTTTACCAACTACTTACCGTGGCTGCACAATAATTAAAAAACAACTTAAAAAAATAAACAGATGAGTAACATTTCCTTTTTTACAGATTTAGATTTATTTCAAAGTTCAACTCAAAATAGCGACCAAGCTTTTGGTCCGGTGGTGGACAGTGAAATTGCAAAATATAGAGTTTCAAGTCTTCATTCTGTAAATGTTGACATTGAAAATCTCGATGAACTACTTAAAGCCTATGCTGTATGCAAAGGAAAGGTCGCAATACAACCGGTTGACGGACATGAAGATATTATAAATCTCATTCTAAAACCGGAGGAACATGTTTTAAAAATTACAGAAATTAATTTTGTGCCTATACGATATATCATATATAAAGGTATTTTAAAAGAATCGTTGTTAGACAGCAAGGATGAAATACAAATGGATAATAAATATTGCAGTGCATTATTGGAGAGAATAAATTCAGACGATTCCAGTGAGAGAGCATTAGGCTATGACTCTCAAAAGGACGGAAACATATCAATTGATGAGCTATTTTATTCAAGTCCAATGCTTAGGGAAATTGAAACGGGCGACCATTTGGCTTATTTTAGTAATGAATTTGGACTTGAAATAATTGTAGATAGTAGCCTTTATGTGCCAAAACTTAAACATGCACGTCAATTCAAGTATGAGATAGAAAATGAAAATGAAGAATTTTTACACTATATAGACCCATGCGCATTTTATGGCTCTCTTTATAACACAAAGGTGTTTTTCAAAAACAATTCGGCAACATCTAATAGCA
>WQTX01000105.1 GCA_009786075.1 Bacteroidota bacterium
TCGTGTTCATTTTTTGCGCGCAAGCGCGTTTTTTTTAGAGTAAACACGAAGGCACGAAGACAGAAAGACACGAAGAATATTTTCTTAACTAAACGACATTGGATTTAAAAATTAAAGATTACGGTCAATAATTAAATCTTTAAATTTTTGAATTATTAAATTATTAAATTACTATGGTTATTGCATCTTCGGGAATTAGCTCTTCGCAACGATATTTGCGAAACAATTGCAAAATGGCAATTACATCTTTTTGACAGTAGGTTACTATACGCTGCAAATCGTTTTCACTCCAATACACATCGCACACTTTGCTGCCGTCAATATCGTCTTTCGGCGTAGGAATTGCAAAAATATATGTCAATAATTTAAGCGACGTATAATTTTTATAATCGCCAAAACGCCATAAATCAAGCGTATCAATATAAGGCGACTCCCACGGTTTTTTGCCTCGTGCATCGAGCGATTTCGGAAGAGCAATTCCGTTGATTAACGCTCGGCGAGCAAGGTAGGGAAAGTCAAATTCAATGCCGTTGTGCGCACAAAAATATGTTTTTTCACTATTAAAATAGTTGCGTACCAACGCCATAAAATCTTCTAAAAGTTGCTTTTCATCGTGTCCGGCAAAGGAACGAATACGCACCTGCAAATCGTCATTTTTCTGAACAACAAAAGCTACTGAAATACAGATAATTTTCCCAAATTCGGCAAAAATCCCTGCTTTTTTATATAATTCTTCGGTTGCTGAGCTCGGTTGCTGAGCTTGTCGAAGCATCGAAGCATCGGTTTGCAGGCGTTTTGATTTGTGTTCCCACAATTCACGCTCTTCTTCGGGCAATTCTTCAAACGAAGCATACTGCGGCACGGTTTCTATGTCGAGAAACAGTATTTTTGTAATATCAATACGGGAAAGGTGGGTTTGCATAAATTATAGTACCCCTAAATCCCCTAAAGGGGACTTTGGCGCGGTGGTTTTTATTTTGTTACTTATCTCATTGATTTACATCTGCTTTCAACTCCCCTTTAGGGGGCAGGGGGGTTACTTAAACCGTGGTGCCGAATAGCCTTTTACAAACGCTTCCCACAAATTTGTGGTGGTAAACACCTGTTCGCCAAAGTAAAACAAATACGGTTGAATTGTTTCCACAGTTTGCATTCCCGGCACGGGCGCAATTAAATTATACATTTCGGAATAATACACAATCGTTGGGTAGGCGGCTCTGCCATTTAAAAGTTTGAGCGCCAACGGGTGCGTGGCATTGCGTGTGGCTCCGGCTTTATATTGTGTGTTTTTATATGTGCTGTCTTGAAACGTTATCACTTGATTGCCCTCGGCATTGAATTTCACAGCATGGAAATTTTCGTTAACGTAGGCAATTACATCGGCATCGGTAAAAGTTTGAGCGTCCATTTTTTTACAAAAGCCGCACCAATCGGTGTATACGTCAATCATTACGGGCTTGCCGTCTTTTTTCGAGCGGGTCAGAGCTTCTTGGAAATTAATCCAGTTGATTTGGGGTTGTTGCGCACAGGCTATTGAGGCGAGTGCTATGCAGATTAGGGTTACAATTTTTCGTTTGTTCATAATGGTTTTATTTTTTTCGTCCACAAATTACACGAATTTTCACGAATTAATCAAATTTTGTTTTAATTTTTTTTATCTAAAAACTGATGCAGATTGATTACCTTCAAATTTTGAATAGAAACAAAATCTTTTTCATTATTAGTAATCAAAATCAAACCACGAGCCAACGCTGTAGCTGCAATAATAGCATCTGGAAGTTTTATTTTATAATTCCGGCGCAAAATAATGCAGAACCGAATAATTTGCCGGTCAATTTCTATTACTTCCGCTAACGAAATAAATTCTTCCGATGCAAACGAAATGTCCTTATAACCAAGATATTCAATAAACGTAACGAAAGAAATAACAAAACTTTCATCTATCACTTCCGCTAAAAAGTCCGTTGCTGTTCTCGAAAAACGTCCCATTTGTGCATCAATCAGCACATTGGTGTCTATCAAATATCTCTGTTCCATTCCGCACGCGAATTATTTACATAATTATGAAACTTTTCGCCTTCAGCCGAATTTAATGTGCCAAAAAAATCCGAAGGTTTTTTGTTGTTTAGGGAGTTTTTGCCATACAATTCATCGCACGAATAGAAGCGAACCTCTATCATTTTCCCAATATAATGGTTAGGAATTAATAACGAATAAGTACTCTTGGTTGGAGTAATAACTGCTGTTTCCATTTTTCTTTAATTTTCAACTTCACAAAGATACAACAATTTCAAAAAAAACAAGAAAAAAAATCCTCATGGCTTCAATTTTCTTTTTAAAAATTCATTTCCGCATCTTTCAAAAGCGGTTGTTTCAAATCTTTATCGGAAATCAATTGTTTTTCGGCAGGAATACCCCAATCAATATTCAACGCGGGGTCGTTGTACGCAATTCCTCTGTCCAATTCGGGCGTGTAGAAATTATCACATTTGTAGCTGAAAATTGCCGTTTCGCTCAATACCGAAAATCCATGTGCAAAACCTTGTGGAATAAGGAATTGCAAATGATTTTCATCGGAAAGCTCCACTCCCACCCATTGCCCAAACGTTAGGGAATTTCGGCGCAAATCTACCGCTACATCATACACTTTTCCCACAATTACCGACACCAATTTCGATTGACTTGCCGGATTTAATTGATAGTGCAAACCACGAATAACTCCGTATGAAGATTTTGAACGATTATCTTGGCGAAAATTAACGTTTATCCCATTTGCTTTAAAGTTCTTTTCATTGTAGGCTTCGGTAAAATAACCTCGTGAGTCTTCAAAGACTTTGGTTTTTACAATGTATAAATCGGGGATTTTGGTTTTTATTATTTCCATATAAATTATATTTTTTTGTTTTTTAATTTGTCAGATGCCGTCTGACAAATTTGTGCGACGGCGTCGCACAAATTAATTTCAACTTTGGTCATGTTTTAATTTTCAATCTTTTACACTGTCAAAAGAATATGTCTCTTTTATCATCATAATCAATATTTTTTTGTACTTATCTCAAAATCAAACTCTTCCATGTAAGCAATTTTCCACTTACCGTTTTCTTTTACTGTGCTAAACGTATATGTAAACCCTGTCACACTGGGATGTGAGTTTAAATCATGGCGCCCCCATTTCCAAATTACCTGCGCTCTGTCATTGTTTAATTTAATTACCTCTATTTCTACATCGTCCCATGGATTTGGATTGTCGTAAGGCACATCTTGGCAGTTACACCAAGGCGAAGCTCCCGTTGCAAAACGTAAAGGCGGCATTTCGGTTATAAAAAACTCGCCAAATTCATTGTTTCTGACCTTTTTATCAAGTGTTACAATAATTTTATTGTAATTTTCAATAAATTCTTCCGCAAAGAAACCTGTTGCTCGAAGCGCGTTAAGAGTTGCTTTGTGCTTGTCTAAATCAAAACCAATAACAACATCGTCATCATCAGCCACCAAAGGTAGAACATCAACAACATCGTCTGACTCTGCCCAATTCAACATTTTTCTGACAAGATTTTGAATTTCTTTTTTAACTTTTGTGGTGTCAAGTTCTTGTAAATTCTCAATCTGTTCCATTGTCGTTTCCTCAACAAAATTACTATTTGCCGTTTCCGTTTTTGAATTATTCTGATTACAACTCAAAAGAACAACTCCTAATGCTACTATCAAAAATCCTGTTTTATTCATCATCTTCACTTGCACCTCTGATAATTATTCGTTTAATTTGGGTATTAGGTTTAAAATCTGAAATAGTTAGAGAATTGTCGTCATTTCCCATAAAAGTACTTAATTCTTCCCAACCGTTCGCATAATCATTAGGGTCTAAAATGAATGTTATATTTGGATACAAACGTGTGCAGATTTGAACAGCATCTGGATTTTCTTCAAGCCAGCCAACATAAAAAGGTAATATCCCAAGTTTTTTCTGTGCATCTTCTAACGTTGTGCCCACGCCAACACCTTCTTTTGTTTTGAATAAATCGGAATACAATATCATAAAACTTATTTTGTCTTTCCAATACCACCCTTTACAATTATCGGAAGAAACATAAAATACATCAGGATTGTTTTTGTGTTTTTTAGCATTTATTTTATCACTTAAAGACTCATCACAAACTTCAAATCTCAACGCTCCGATAGTTAGTTTCAAATCTTTAAGTACTTGTTCGTTCCAATCATTCTTGATTATTCCGTTTCCCAATTGAAAACCACCATTACAACAAGCATCAACGCAAGTGCCATACCCTTGAACAAATTCATACTGATACTTATTTCTTGCAAAATCTTGCCAAGAACCGCCAATAGTAAAATATCCGGCAGAATTGTTAGTTATCAAAAATTTATTTGAACTGTTAATTTGCTCATTTTCACTTTGAGTACTTTCTTCTTTTTGTTCGTTGGTAATTTCGTTATTTACTGTTTCTACTTGTTTTGTTGTGTTTTGTCCACAACCGCTTGCGATTAATGCAATGACGCTTAAAATGATTACTGTTTTTTTCATTACTTCAATTTTTTATTAGATATATTTGATGAATTCATAAAAGTTGCATACCCGCTCCTTGATAATTTCCAATGTTCGTCCCCTTGCAACAAGGGGCCACATAGTTCCACCGCCCGTGTAGCGGTTCGGAGCAATAATTTCGCTGTTGATTTTTTCTTCGCTGTCGCGATATTTCAACCATACGCGCTGCGCTTCCCTGAATTTGGTTTTGTCTTCGTCCGATAACTTGTTCATCAACAACTTGTAATACTTGTTCAACAGTTTATCATACTCCGTCATTCTGAACGAAAGCGTGTTGTGCATGTCCGCTGTGGAGTAACGCTCATTGTCTATCAGGCTTGCCGTTCGTTCAATCCGCATGGTGTCGGTGATAAACTCTATTTCCAAGGCGTCATACTTCTTATCCCATTTTCCGCTTTTAATCATTTTGTCCGTATAAGACTTGATTTCGTTTTCCGCTTTTTGTTTATAGGGTTTCAACTCATCTTCCTTCCATTGGGCAAAACACCATTGGTTAATGAAGAACATCAGTAAAAAGATAATTATGTTTTTCATGTGTATATAATTTTATAAGTTATTGAATTATAATCATTTCGCTTGGTATGATTTTCCCAAAAATCTTATAGGAATTTCATACGATAATAATTTTATTATTTCTCCCCCGCAATCTTAATCAAATACTGCCCATACAAATTCTTTTTCAAAGGCTCAGCAAGTTGCAATAATTTTTCACGGCTAATGTAGCCCTTGCGGTAAGCAATTTCCTCCAAACAAGCAACTTGCAAACCTTGACGGTTTTGAATGGTGGAAATAAAATTCGAGGCTTCGAGCAAACTATCGTGTGTGCCGGTATCGAGCCATGCCATGCCGCGACCGAGTAATTCCACCGTCAAACGACCTTCTTCCAAATATAATTTATTCAAATCGGTAATTTCCAATTCGCCACGCTTCGACGGTTTTAGGCTTTTTGCTTTTTGCACCACATCGTTGCTGTAAAAATACAAACCGGTTACCGCCCAATTCGATTTTGGCTGTAGCGGTTTTTCTTCCAAACTCAATACTTTTCCTTGTGCGTCAAATTCGGCTACACCGTAACGTTCGGGGTCGTTCACATAGTAACCGAAAACTGTTGCACCATCTTTCAATTCGGCTGCTTTTTTCAATTGACGCGAAAAATCCAAGCCATAAAAAATATTATCGCCCAAAACCATAGCCACACTATCGTTGCCAATAAATGTGTCGCCAATAATAAACGCCTGCGCCAATCCATCGGGCGAAGGCTGAATTGCGTATTCGAGTTGCAAACCTAAATCTTCGCCTTTACCAAACAGATTTTCATACAAATGAATATCTTGCGGCGTTGAAATTATTAAAATTTCACGAATACCTGCCAGCATCAATACCGACAAGGGGTAATAAATCATGGGTTTGTCGTAAACCGGCACTATTTGTTTTGAAATACTTTTTGTTACCGGGTAAAGGCGTGTGCCGGAGCCGCCTGCGAGAATAATTCCTTTCATTTTCTTTAGGGATTAGGGGTTAGGTAATAGGGATTAGGGGGTTAGGTAATAGGGATTAGGTTGTAGGTGGTTTCCTTGTCTCCTCGTCTCCTAAAACCTCGTTTCCTAAATTCCTTTAAAATATTCTATCGTTTTCATAAGTCCTTCTTCAAGTTGAATAGTTGGCTGCCAGCCGTTTAAGTTTTCCATAGCTTTTGCAATATTTGGTCGGCGTTGCATGGGGTCGTCTTGCGGAAGGGGTTTAAATTCAATTTTTGATTGTGAGCCGGTAAGTTCAATTACTTTTTGCGCTAATTGCAAAATGGTAAATTCATTCGGATTGCCAATATTTACCGGTCCTATAAAATCGGGACGGCTGTTCATCATACGCATCATGCCTTCCACCAAATCGTCAACATACTGAAATGAGCGCGTTTGCGAACCGTCGCCATACATTGTTATTGGCTCATTTTTAAGTGCTTGTACTATAAAATTCGACACCACTCGTCCGTCATTTGGGTGCATTCGAGGTCCGTAGGTGTTGAAAATACGAATGATTTTTATTGCCACCTTATTTTGATTGTGATAATCCATACACAAGGTTTCAGCACACCGTTTGCCCTCGTCGTAACACGAGCGTATGCCTATGGGATTAACATGTCCCCAATAATCCTCGGTTTGCGGGTGCACTTGCGGGTCGCCATATACTTCGCTTGTTGATGCTTGCAAAATGGTGGCTTTTACCCGTTTGGCAAGTCCCAGCATGTTGATTGCGCCCATAACCGACGTTTTTATGGTTTTTATGGGATTGTACTGATAATGAACAGGACTTGCCGGACATGCCAAATTGTATATTTGGTCAATTTCGGCATAATACGATTCGGTAACATCGTGGCGCACCAATTCAAAATACGGATTGCCAAGCAAATGGCGTATATTCTGCTTTGAGCCGGTAAAAAAATTATCGAGGCATATTACTTCATTGCCCTCATTAAGCAGTCGTTCGCATAAGTGAGAGCCGATAAATCCGGCGCCGCCGGTTACGAGTATTCGTTTCATTATTTTTTATTTTTCACAAAAATACAAAATAATTACAAACGGCGCAAGCCCTCAACGAAGTTAATTATTGAATATCCATGTAATATATTGATTTATAATCAAGCCGCTTTGCTCCAATCTTTTTATAAAAGTCTATTGCTCCGATATTTGCATTATTGACATACCATTCTATTTTTTGAGCACCATATTTTTGAGCATATTCTTTGATAAAATTGAAGAGAGAAAAACCAACTCCCTTATTTCTAAATTCAGGGAAAACATATAAATCTTCTATATAAAAATTGGTTTTTGCTTTAAATGTCGAAAAGGTCTTATAAATCAAAGCAAATCCGCATACTGTTTCTTCTTCGGTTTCTGCAATAAATGTTTTGACATGGCTATTCGAATCAAAGAATGAAACTTGTATGTCTTGTTCTGTCGCGGATACTTCACATAATTGATTCACATGTTCTGCCAATCCGCGAATGCAATCTAAAATTATCTTGGAATCATTAATTTCCGCTTGCCTTATCTTTATTGATATTTTCTGGTTTTCATTATTCATAAACCCATTTTGTTGTTTTTTTATTCACTGTCCACCAAATTATCTGTCTATTTCTCAATCTCGCTTCGTTGTCTGAAATACAATCCTCTCTTTAAAAATTATAAACAATCTCAGCAAAAATCCTATGATTAACCACATTATGCGTATCAACAACCCGCCCTTTTGGCAACGAAAATGTTCCATAAGCAGCATTGGTTATTTCATATTCCACACCTATATTCCAATTATTGAAAGTGTACAAAAACTGCGGCGCAATTCTATACACATGCTCTAAATTATTGGGACCAAAAGTATAAGGCATTTCAAGCAAGGGTTTCGACGAACCGTAATTTTTTGAAAAACCAGCAAGCACTCCTACTTGATAGGTTTTTCCGTAAGTTGCGTTAAACCACCACGTTCCGGTGGTCAAATTGCTGTATTCAAAACTGCCGTCAGCATTTTTTGCCGAAATTCCATACCCGCTCAATTGCAGCAAATGCGCCATATTTTGACCGTAAATACATTTTGCTTTTACTTTCAGTTTTTCCACGCTATATTGCGCAAATGCTTGTGCCGAAAGCGAGGTGATTTTATCGGAAACTTTTGTTTGAATTGCGGTTGGCACATCGTTAATTACCGTTTGTTTTTCGCCCACAATGCGAGGTCGCAAACTAATTGCACTCGCTCCTGCCCCGAAAATAAATGATTTTGGCGTACAGTCGAATCCGAGATACAATTCCGGTACAATATTATCACGCAAATATTCGGGCGATGCGCCTCGCGGACCAACCGACAAATTTTGCATTTGATACACCGCCGCCGAATACACCCTCAAATCCTTCATTTTGTAATCAACACGCACTTGCGGGCCACGATTAAACGGATTAAACGGCGCACCTACCGACACTCCCAATACCGACGGCAACACAGGTCCAAACATTGGGTGCCACGTCTGCCCCACTTGCAAATCCAACTTTTGCCACTCCATTTTTACCCATGCTTGACGCAAACGCAGTACTGTATTGCTCGTAAAATTACTGTTGGCTATTGAAAAACCGTCGAAATCGCCTTCTAAATTTGCCGTAATTTTGGCATTCCACGTATCAATGCCGGCAATGCGCAAACCTATGCGACTTTCCATACTCAACAATCGAGATGCCGGTTGAGTGTTCAAATCTTCGCCTTCGGCGTTCACATTTTTATCAAGCGGAAGCAAATACAACACCCCTGCACTCGATATTAAACTTTGGCGACTGTCGTAAAAAAATTCACTGCGCACAAAACCGTAGGGCGAAAGTTTTATACGTTGTTCCGGTTCTTGTTCTTGTTCCTGCGCTATGGCTGGAATCGCTATGCAGCTAAAAATTAGGAGATTACAGAGTTTTTTCATAAGAATATTTACATTGTTTTTAAAAGAAAAATAACGATGCAAATGTATGAAATTTTCTGTGTATATGCCAATTTTTAAATTCTTTATTCACAGATGAGGCTGTCCTAAAAGTCAAATTATCAATTTTAGAACTTATGAATTGTAAGCAAAGGTGCGTAGCACCGAGATATTTGTAGTAAAAACGATTACAGTAAACGAGAGGTGCATAGCACCGTAATATTAACAACGAATTGATTA
>WQTX01000106.1 GCA_009786075.1 Bacteroidota bacterium
CACCGGCTCTTCGGTGGCTGAGCGGAGCCGAAGCCACTTTTCGTCATGGGTAGAAATATACCCAATTTGGGGAGTTTTTTGGACATCGGCAATTGAGCCGCCGTTTTGTAAAGTCTTTGCTATTTCGGCAATAGCTTTTTCGCCCATACCATATATTACTATGTCGGCTTTGCTTTCAACTAAAATAGAGGGTTTTACGCTATCGCTCCAATAATCGTAATGCGAAAACCGGCGCAACGAAGCCTCTACGCCGCCAAGAATAACGGGAACATCGGGAAATAAATCTTTTACAATGGAGCTATACACCGTTGCGGCATAGTCGGGACGTTGCCCTGCAAGCCCGCCCGCGGTGTAGGCGTCGTTGCTGCGCAGGCGTTTGGTGGCGGTGTAATGATTAACCATAGAATCCATGCTGCCGCTCGAAACACCAAAAAACAAACGGGGAACGCCCAATTTTTTGAAATCGCGCAAATCATCACGCCAATTGGGTTGCGCTACTATTGCCACTCGCAAACCACAGTTTTCCAGCACTCGTGCTATAATTGCCGTGCCAAACGAAGGGTGGTCAATAAAAGCATCGCCGGTAATGAGAATAACATCAACGTAATCCCACCCGAGGCGGTTGAGTTCTTTTTTTGAGGTGGGGAAGGACAGCCCCCTCCCAGCCTCCCCCTCAAGGGGAGGAGAACAGCCCCCAACCCCCTCAGGGGGCTTTGAGAACTGTGGTTTAATTAGTTGGCTATCTCTTTTATCCAATGTTTTTCTATTGCTTCAGCAAGTCCCCCTTGAGGGGGGATTTAGGGGGGCTTTAATTTTCCGGAATAATAAAAATACAAACAATATAGGCTAAAATTCCAAAACCAAATATTGCGAAAAAAGCCCATAGAACACGAATAACGGTTGGGTCAATATCTAAATATTCGGCAACTCCGGCAGCTATGCCCATAATTTTTTTGTTTGAAGAGCGTTTTAATTTTTTCATGATTTTTATTTTTTAGATATTAGGATATTTACTTTGTGATATTCGATTGATATTCACTATCTTATTGGTGTGGTGTAATACACGTTTTACGATTGTGTACTATATTTTTCTGCAAATATACTTATTTTAACAAAAATAACGTAGTATATTTGTAGCTTTGATTGTCCATACATATACATACATATTATTATTACGATAAAATTCACTTGTTATGAGAAAAATAAATTTATTACATGTACGCAAATTATTCTCTTTTATTGGAGTAATTTTTTCTTTGTTGTTTTTTAGTTTTAGTGCGCAGGGGCAGGTTACTGTTACCTCCGGTTGCGGCATAACGGCTAACACTACGCCGTTCGCAGGCACGAGTTCTATTTTTCAAGTGAATTTAAGTATTCCCGGAACGTATTATTGCGGCGATATTATGTTGTATTACAATGGTACTCAGTTAAAGTGTAATGAAATATCGTATAGTGGGCCTATGAATTGTCAGGGGCATAATGGAGGATTCAATTATAATAATAATAACGTTGCCAACAATATTACACTTTTTTTAGATACTCGCAAAACTCCCTTTGTGCTTTCATCAACAGCACCAAACGACAATTCGGTGGACATAAAACAAACCCCGGCAAATTTAGTAACTCCCGGAACTTCGGTAACGTTTACCGTTGAGGCAGTGTTGCTTGACGGTAGCACTGTTACCGGTTACAAATGGTTTCGCAATGGTGTTGAAATTATAGGGCAAACGGCGGCAACATTAAGCGAAGTGCCGCCGGCAAACGGTACTCGTTATTCGGTAAAAATAGAAACCACCGGCGGCTCGCTGCAATCCGAAGAAAAAACAGTACTTTTTACCACTGCCGAAGATTGGCGGTTTACAATGAGTGGCGGAGCTTCGGCTGTCATAGTTGCCCTCGATGAATGTCATTCGATTTACGAAGTTGATATTACCATTACCGGCGACCCATATTATAGCCAATTTTCGCTTTCGGAAAATGGAACGCAATTGACTCCGAGTACGCTTTCTTTTAATGGAATTTCCGGAGTTTCGCAGTGGAATGGCAATAATTTGGTGTATAATGGCGGTCCGTCGGGTATTCGTATAAAATGTTACTTAAACACTCGCAACGGAAAACCGTATGAACTAACAGGTTTTAAGCCGTTTTTTGACCCTGATTATTTGGAAGTAAAACTCACTGCCGACAAAAATTTTATAAACAAAGGAGAAAGTGTGCAACTTACCGCCGAAGTGTGTCCCGCCGGTAGTTATACTTACGAATGGTACGAGAATGATGTGTTGATGGTTGGAAAATCGGGTAGCGTAATTACCGTAAACCCCGATAAAAACGGCAATGATTACAAAGTAATAGTAAATGGAGTTGCATCAAACGCTGAACTGATACTTTTTGCAGATGCGTGCGGCAATCGGTTTTCAATCAACCAATGGTACGGCTCTGCAAGCGTGCAGGAGGCTTGTGCAATAGACGAATGTGGCGCAGTATTCCGCATACAATTACATGCAACGAATGATGCTCATTTTGTGCTTAGACTCGACGGAACACCCGTAGATGCAGTGGTTGATTGGGACGTGCAGGGTATTGCAGCTGAACGCGGTAGCGATGGTACGCCTGCATACCGCAAAAGAAACGGCAGCGGAACGGTTACATTTTATTTGGATTTGCGCGACAAATTTATCAATATTATATCGGCAGCAAAACCCGACAGAAACAAAAAATTTGTGCTTGCCACCGCTGTGGGTGGCAGTCAAATTGCAAAATGTATGCCTATAACTATTGAAAGTTGTCCTAATGAACCTTATTTTACCTATCAATGGTATAAAAATGGACTGCCTTTTGCTAATACCCCTACTCTTAATGATGCTAATCCCAGTGCCGGCGACGAATATTACTTGGTAGTAAATGAAGGTACGGCTGAAGAAATAACATCGAACACGATAGTTATAAGCTATCAATCTGTCCCCAAATTGCCGGGCACTACAACACTTACCGGTTACTCCGAAAAATTGAATTGGTATGAACATAGTGTGAACGCCGGCGAAAGCATTACTTTTACCGTAAGTCCTGCCGACCCTGCAATAGCTACGTATTCACTGCAATACAAAAGTTTGGCAGTAGGTTCTCGGTGGCGCGACACTACGATTACTCCAGCTGTTGGAGCCAATGTGGTGTTTACATTTGCTCCCGAATTTGGGGCAAAATATCGTATAAAAGGTGTTGATGCAAGCGGTTGCAACGAATATCATTCCGACTCATCGTTAGTGCGTTTTATTTATGCCTGCACCGGCGGCGATAGTTGGAATTTATTTAGCGAAGATTTTGGACGTTTTCAATCGGGAACATATTATTATGGCAACAATCAATCGACCACAACCAATGTACATAGTTTGGCATACCCCGCAGGTTCGTATTGGGCTGCCGACCCCACAGGACGTGTGCAAGGTCATAGTTTTGCATGGAGTCAAGGCGGTATTTATAACTGGTGTCCTCAAAATGGCGGACGACGTATTGAAGACGGCTATTATGCAATTGTAAACAATCCGGCAAGTGGCGACTGCGGTAATTATGATTATTGGAACGGACCCGACCACACCGGCAATGCCAATGGTGGAATGCTTTTTATAAATGTTGTACCCAATGGTATGGGGAAAGTGGTATATGAACAGGAAATAAAAATTGAGGGCGGTTGTAAAGATGTAAAAGTATTGTTTTCGGCATTTATAAGCAATGCCACCATTAAAGGGACAACGCCGGTAGATGTACGTTTGGATATTTTAAACGGAACCAAAACCAAAACATTGTATTCAATTTCTTCGGGCGAAGTTATCACTCGTTCGCAAGCCGATGTGAATGCAGGCAAAGCATGGGCAAATCTTTCGTTCAAATTTGAAGCCGAAGAGAGTGCTACCTATTATATGCAATTGACCAACAATGCACCGGGCGGCAGCGGCAACGATATTTTGATTGACGATATTTCGGTAACTATTTGTGTGCCAAAAATTGAGATAGAATTGACAGACCCCAATGTAATTGATTTTGGTAATGCAACCGATATAGGCGTATGCGACGACAATGTAATAGTGCCGCTGAAAGCCGAATTAACAGCAGGCTCCGGTAATATTTACGACCTTTTCCCAAATCCTATTTATCAATTTCAATATAGTAGAAATAATGGCGCTACGTGGACAAATTTCCCAACTTCCGGCAATACCATAGATATACATTTATTACACTCTGCAAATTTATTTAGAGGACGCACTCAGTGGCGTATTATAGTTGCCGGTTCGCAGTCAACTATTGATAAAGTTGGAAACGGTACAATTACCGAACCTTCATGCAGCGACATGTTTTTGAGGTCAAATATTATCATTGTTGATTTTGACCACCGACACTACGATGATGTAAATATAAACGAATGTGCCGGACAAATATATCAGTTTACGGCTGAAATTCCTACCAACGGACGATATGAATGGTACGATGCCGATGACATGAGCACGCCATTGCGCAGCGGAGCATGGACTGCAGCAAATCAGAATGTTACTATACCTATTGCCACACCTCTTTCTTCTATACCAAAGGAATATATGTTTCATGCTATTTCGCCCTACGATTGTATATTCGATTATAAAGTAACAATTACCGGCAGAGATTGCGATGATTTGCTACTTACCAAAACCGCATCGCACGCTGTAATTGATGCCGGAGCAACACTTACCTACACGCTTACGCTCGAAAATAAATCAAAATTTGCAATGGAAAATGTTATTGTAAACGATAAATTGCCCGCGCTTATGTCGTACAGAAGTCATGTGGCAAGTGCCGGAACATACACCGCAGCTACCGGCGATTGGAATATTGGAGCAATGGCTGTTGGCGATAAAGTAACATTGACAATTACGGTACAAAATACCGGAGGAGCCGATTCTCATATAGTAAATTATGCTTTTGTGAAAAAACGCACAAAAAAAACAACGCCCGAAGAAACGGTAGAATATGCTACCTACGCCGAGGCAAAAGCTGCTAAACCATCATTTGCCGATGAAGCATCGGTGTATGTCAATCCGGGGCAAGAATCGGTAATTATTGGCAAACAACCATGTAATGACGATGAAATATATACATATAGTTTAAACCCATCGCTTATTCAGCCTCCGATTACTAACAATGTGAAATACGAATGGTCGATATTACCCCCAAATCAAGGTACTTCAATTCAAGGTGCAACAAGTAACGAAACTTTTGATGTGAAATTTTACAGTGCACCGGCAGAATATACAATACAATGTATAGTGTATCCCGATTATGTGCTTATGCCCAATGTTTATAGCACTCAAACCAAAAAAATATATGTAACCGAAGTGCCGAATATCACAATTTCCGGAAAAATGCACGTGTGCTACGGCGATATAGAAAAATACACTGTGCTGACTGATAATACGCCAAACGCCTCTTATTCATGGACACTTAATAGCGGCGAAAATCAATTAATTAGAAACGGGGCAAACACCCAAACTGCCACCGTGGAATGGTTCCGCAACGATGGTAAAGATATTACGTACGATGAACTTTTGGTAACAGCAACAAATACTTCGGTGTGGGCAAGTTGTGTCAATTCGTCGAATCTTCCTGTGTTTATACACGCCAATCCACCTGCGGAATTTAGATACGAAAATAACAATATGATGTATTTCCAAAGCGAACCGTCGTTCCGTCATACCGATAGTGTTTACACCGATATGCCGATTGATTTTATCAACGAATCGCACACTTTGGGCAGAGTGAATGGAGTGCAGTATTATTGGGATTTTGCCGGCGACGGCGTATTTACCCAAGCAAGTTACGATGCCTATTACACCTATCACGATGTGGGAAAATACACCGTGCAATTGCACGCCGTAGATACTATTTGGGGTTGTAGAACACAAATAGACAAACCGCTTATCGTATTGCCCAATCCAAATTGTATTGCAACCTTCCCCAACGCATTTACGCCGGCAAAAACTACTAATAATGTATTCGGCGCACTCTACACCAATGGCGTGCTGGTCGAAGGATTTGAATTGCGCGTATTCAACCGCTGGGGCGAAATGATGTGGAGTACCAACGACCCGTGCGAATATTGGGACGGAATGTACAGGGGCGAAATGGGTAAACAAGATGTGTATGTATATCATTGCAAAGCCCTCTGTCAAGATATAGACCCGAAAACGGGGAAACGCAAAACGCTTTCGATTAAGGGTGATGTAACTTTAATTAGGTAGGAAAAGCCCCCAACCCCCTCAGGGGGCTACACTAACGCAAAAACAAAAAAGCCCCCTGAGGGGGTTGGGGGCTTTAAACAATAAACCAAATGACAAAAACACAAAACTTATCAGCACAAATATACATAGTGCCCGATTTCACAACCACAGCAAGCATAGTTCCTGAACAAGCCGCACTCATTGAACGAAAAATTGCAGCAGACAACAAAAATGAGATTGTTTGGATAGAACAAACCGAAATGCTCACATTTTTTGTAAAAGCAAACGCCGAAAACGATTTTGAAAAACGAGAAAAAAATCGTAAAAACGGTAATAAATTATACACGCAGTGTGTAACGCAAAAAGTAAATTCCGTAGAATTTATCAATCTATCAACAGAAAACGATGGTTACACCGTAGTTGAAGGATTTATGCTTTCGAGCTATGCGTTCGACCGCTACAAAACCGAGAAAAAAGAAATTACAATTACTTCTACGAATTTCAATGGAGCATTTAATCAAGAGCAGATTGACGAATTGTGTGTATTGTGCAATGCGATTTTCAAAACACGTGATTTTGTGAACGAACCGGTGTGTGCGCTCAATGCACCGAAATTTGCCGAAGAAATACAACAACTTTTTGCCAATAGCAATGCCAAAGTGCAGGTGTATGACGAAAAGTGGATTGCCGAACAAAAAATGGGCGGAATTATTGCCGTAAACAAAGGCAGTATAGACCCTGCGCGTTTTGTACACATTGAATGGAACCCGAAAAAATCGAAACAGCAATCAATTGTGTTAATTGGCAAAGGTATAACCTTCGACACCGGCGGTTTAAGCCTAAAACCGGCAACTTTTATGGAAACCATGAAAGGCGATATGGCAGGCGCAGCAACGGTTGTAGGCGTTATGAAAGCAATCGTCGACAACGAACTGCCGCTGCACATTCACGCGCTTATTCCACTTACCGACAACCGCCCCGGAGGCAACGCCACCGCACCCGACGATATAATTACCATGCACAACGGCACCACCGTTGAGGTGCTCAATACCGATGCCGAAGGTCGCCTGATTTTGGCAGATGCGCTCTCGTATGCGCAAACGCTCAATCCGGCGCTGTGTATAGATGTGGCAACGCTTACCGGCGCTGCCCAAGCCGCAGTGGGCGAACACGCTGCTGTAGCGCTTGGAACTGCGAAAGAAGAATTACAAACATTGCTCCAAACAGGTTTGGAACAATGGGAACCGCTTGTGGAATTTCCGTTATGGGAAATGTACGACGAACTCATAAAATCCGAAATGGCAGATGTTAAAAACGTAGGTGGACAATATGCCGGTACAATTACCGCTGCAAAATTCCTGCAAAAATTTACTTCGTACCCTTGGATACATATTGATATTGCAGGCTCGGCATATTTGAAAAGTAAATATAGTTACAAAGGCGTGGGAGCTACGGGTTGGGGTGTGCGGCTTTTGTTTGAGGGGATTAAGAGGGTATATTGTGCCAAGGATTAACAGAATTAATTCTTTCGAAAATTCGGTTAATCCTTAAATCTTGTAATACCATAGTGAATTATTTTTCATGCTGGATTGCTTCGCTCTGCTCGCAATGACGCTTTTTTGTTGATTTGTGCAAACTCCCGAAAGAGCGTCATTGCGAACGAAGTGAAGCAATCCAGAAATTAGAATAAATTATAATTCACTTTGGTATAAATTAACTTCGTTGAGGGCTGCGCCGTTCTGATTTAAGACAATAAGGGATTTGCATACACCATTTCCCTCAAAAAGTTTTCCGTTATAGTTCTACCATCGAGCATGTGCACAATCCGGTGGGCATAACGACTATCATGTTCGCTGTGTGTTACCATAACTATGGTTGTTCCTTTTTCGTTTAGCGAGGTTAGTAGTTGCATTACTTCCAAGCCGTTGGCGCTATCAAGATTCCCGGTAGGTTCGTCGGCAAGGATTAACTTGGGATTGTTCACCACGGCACGGGCTACGGCAACGCGTTGCTGCTGACCACCAGAAAGTTGCGTTGGGAAGTGATTGCGGCGATGCATCATTTGCACATTTTCCAAGGCTTCTTCCACCATTCGTTTGCGGTCGGTAGCATTGATGTTGTTGTAAACCAACGGTAATTCAATATTTTCATAAACCGTCAATTCATCAATCAGGTTAAAACTTTGGAACACAAAACCGATATTTGCCTTTCGCAACTCGCTCCGTTGGCTTTCGTTAAATTTGGAAACTTCTATTCC
>WQTX01000107.1 GCA_009786075.1 Bacteroidota bacterium
TACCAATTATTGTCGGGATACAATACAGGTCTGCCTAAGTTATCAAACGTTAAATAATCGAACAAGAAACCTGTCCAATTATTAACGCCAATACGAACCGTCCCGGTAAGAAAGGAATCTCCTTGTACTTGTAATTTATACGAAGAAGAAGGTGCTGTCGTTCCAATTCCAACTGAACCATTACTTTTTATAATCACATTGTTCCAATTGGTAATAGCTGTGCCGGAAGTGCCGGAAGGTGCTGTTTTAAACAAAATATTTCCATCAGCATCAAAACTCATTAAACTCGAAGCACCTGTTTTTATACGCCAATATTGCATACTTGCATACCGAGCATTACGGCATATTTCTTTATCGCCTGTGCCGTCGTAAAACGTCCAAATATCGCCAATTTGAAATTTTGTTTGAAGTGTGGCATTAGCAGGAACCCCAACCCCGAGATAACCCTCTGTAAAATTAAAACTTGATGCTTTAAAAGAAAGTCTATTGTCGAATTCAAATTCTCCCAGAGACACATGATATGCATCACCAAAATATAACACCCCCAAAGCTCTGTCGTTGGTGGAAGTTCCGTTACCTATTTTCAAACCACCATAGACATGTAATTTGAAGAGTCCCGAAGGGGCTATTCCGATACCGACATCGTTGGTAAAATAACTGTCACCGTTAACATATAATCTTTGAGAAGGTGTAGTAGTCGTTCCAAGACCAAGATTGCCGCTACAATAGCCATTGCCGTTAAGATAACTATTACCCACTACATGTAATCTTTGAGATGGCGCAGTTGTCCCCACACCACAATTGCCATTAACATAGCTATTGCCGGTTACATAACTATTTCCCACCACATGCAACTTTTGCGAAGGAATTGTCGTTCCCACCCCTAAGTTGCTATAGTTGTCTACTTTCACTTGTGCAAAACCTGTTGCACACATTGCTACAGTTAAAAATCCTGAAAATAATGTTCGTTTCATAATAAAATTAGTTTAAAGTCCGCTCCTTTTGCAGACATTGTTAAAAATGTTTAAAAACCGTTTGTTAGAAACAATCGCCTGTGTTTTACAAAGAAATTCGGAACTGCTCTTTTTCTGTTGCTCGTATTGGCTGTCAGTCGTTTTCTGTTGCTATATACACTTTCAATTGCACCTAACTAAAATAACGTAAGCATGGAAACTGTTAAACTTATCTGTATTCAAAGGTATCGACAAACACCCACTCTATCAGATAAGTAACAATCCCCACGCCTATAAATTTATAGACGTAGGAGTGTTACCCTTATCCCCATAGAGTAAAATTTTGTCGAAATTCTTGAACGAGGATATATTTCAAACGCTTTACGTCATCAAAAAGTCCTTTCAAAGGCAACCGTATGCTTTTGAAATTAGTACAAATATAATAAAAGGATTTTGTTTTTGGTAGTTTTTTTGGGGAAATTTGTTTGAGGGTATGGAAAACACATGAAAATCACACTAAAACCGCAGCCTTGAAAAGGCAAGCTCAACGAAGTTAATCGTGGTTCAGACAATCAAACAACAAAAAAGCCCCACATTTCTGCGGGGCTTTTTTATAAGTAAGAATAGTATTCTTAGAATTTGAAAACCATACCAACGCTTATTCTTCCTGATGTGAATACATCGTCAGGAGAAATACCTAAGTTGAATGATGTTGAGTTATTTCTCTCATCTTTTAGTTTACCTTCGCCTTCTGGTCTTGGAGTTTCGCTCTCAAAATTAATACCAAGACCAAAAACATTGATTTGAGCTTCTAAATCAATTCTATCAGAGATAGAATAAGAAATCACAGGCACAACTTTGAATTGTACATTCGTAGTTTTTGGAGTTTTTCCTGATATAGTTGCTTCGCCTACTTTTACCTCTGCTTTTCCTGATTCTATAAAGAAAGGAAGAGAAGCATCGGCAGATACTTTGAAATCACCAAATTCTACAAACGAATAACGGAAGAATGGTGCAATACCAACTTTGTTTAAAACAGTTTTATTTCTAAGGTCATTTTCTTTTGTTGGAGCAAATTTTTTCACTGTCGCAGTTCCCAAAATTAAACTCGCACCAAAACTCATTTGGTCATTCAATTGAAAACCAACTTTTGGATTGAAGTTAATACCCATTGTTGAAACATCTTTGATGCTTTCAATTTTGTCGTCAATTACAACTTTGTTAGTTTCGCTTGAAGTGCTAAAACCAACATTACCACCAATAAATAATTGAGCATTGCTCACTGCAACAAGTGCAAATACCGCTGCTGCGGTTGTTAAAATTTTTTTCATTTTGTTCTGTGTTTTAAGTTTTTAAATAAATTTAACGGCGCAAATGAAAGTAATTATTTTTAATCTTGCAAGAAAAATAAAAAAAATGTGATATTTTGCAGCAAAAAAGTCAGCAAGTTGACAAGTTTGTAAGTTAGCAAGTTAAAAGGTACTTGCAAACCGACCAGACTTATAAACTTACAAACTTTATAACTTACAAACTTTTATTATGCTCGCTCTTTTACGAAAATTAAACGCTATTGACGAACAAACGCCGGAACTTTCGGCATGTTTACATTCGGTATGTAATGTATTGCAATCGCACAATAAAAACACTCAAAGCGCTGAAATTCAGTGCTACAACAAAAAATCTCGCAGCCTTGCTTTTGCCCCAACGCAGCATAAACAAACGCACGCCATAGAAGCAAATAAACGCACAATCGGCGAACTGACGCTTTATTATAAGGAATTACCTTTTGTGTTCGATGAAGCGCAGCTCGATTTTATAACTCACACCATAGCCGCCATGGTAAACACTCGAAGAGTGCAACAATTGGAACGTACGGCGAAGCGGCAAAAAAAACAATCGGAGGCTATACAGGCTATTCGTTTGCTTATAACGCAAGTGAAACCAATTGAAGAAACCATGCAGCAAACCTGCGAATTGGTGCTGCAATCGCTTGATTTTCCGCAGTATGCACAGGTGCGCATAACATTCGACGGCGTTATTTACGAAAGTCAGGCACAAACGCAGGTTATGAGCAGTGTGCGACAAAATTTCATTACGTTCGACAACAATACCGGCAGCATTGAAGTGCTTTTTGTGTATGAATGTATGGACAGTCCGGCAGACGAAACGCTGCAACAGTACGTGAATATTGTGGCATCGCTCATTGGCGGTTATTTGAACGATGCCAAAGGTCGCCTGCTTTCCATGAATAGTGGCATAACACACCCACATCTGAACCAACGTACCGGAATTTACCGTAATTCTTTGCAGAAAAAAACCCAACAGCCTTTGCAACGCTTGCTCAACAGGCATATTCTCGATAAATATATTTATTTGGATATGATGAAAAACAAAGTGCGTGAAATTCTCTTTGTTGCCACGCTCTACGATGCCTATAATTTGGAAAAAGACGATAGCTTTTTCGAGAAATTTATGGGTCCTATTTTTCAATACAGTATTTTTTCGTTGCCGCGAATTATCACCTCATCGTCGCACGAAGAAGCATTGGAACTGCTTGAACATCACGCTTTTGACTTAGTGGTTTGCATGGTGGGCGGCGAAGTGCAGCACACCTTGGAACTGACCGGAAAAATTCGCAAAATTTCAACTTCTATACCTATATATTTATTGCTCAATCAAAATGCTAATATTCCGTATTTCGAGAAATTGGAAATTAACACCCCCCTGTTTAACCAAACATTTGTGTGGACGGGTGATTCGCAAATATTTTTTGCCATGGTAAAATCGCTCGAAGATTACATGAACGCCGAATACGATACCAAAACCGGACTTGTGCGGGTGGTGCTGCTTGTGGAAGATTCGGCACAGTATTATTCAAAATATTTGCCCTTAATTTATTCCGTACTTTTCAATCATGTGGGCGAGCAAATCGTTGATTATGACTTGAATGAATTGGAAAAAGTATCGCGCATGCGTTCACGCGCCAAATTGCTATGGGCGCGCAATTACGAGCAGGCAAATTATTTGTATTCGCAGTACAAGGATTTTGTGATTTGCGTAATTTCCGATGCCGAATTTGTAAAAGGCGGCGAAGTTGATACCAATTCTGGACGGGAATTTTTGTCGATGGTGCGGGGAAATAATCCCGATTTGCCGATTTTAATTCAGTCGTCCGAGGCAAAATATTCGCAATTTGCCAAAGAAATTCAGGCAAAATTTGTGAATAAACATTCCGATATGTTGCTCTCGAAAATCCGGAATTTTGCCTTAAAACACATTAGCTACGGCGAATTTGTGTTTCGCAATAAAAAAGGCGAACCCATAGGCAGTGCCCAAAATGTGCGGGAATTTGAAAATATGCTGCGCCAAATTCCCGATGAATCGTTTTTGTATCATGCGCAAAAAAATCAATTTTCAATTTGGCTTATGGGGCGTGGCGAGGTGGATTTAGCTATAAAAATGAACCCTTTACGCGCCGAAGATTTCCCGAATGTGGACGAGTTGCGCAAGGCAAATTTGCAACTGTTCGATGAACACACCCGCACCAAAAAACAGGGAAAAATTCTTGGTTTCGACGAAATTGCAAAAATAAGCGAAAAAAGCGTTGTGGTACTCACATCGGGTTCGTTGGGCGGCAAGGGGCGCGGCTTAGCGTTTGTGAATGCATTAATTAATAATTTCGATTTTAATCCCTTCCATCATAAAATTGCGATTTGCACCCCAAAAACTGCCATAATCGGCACCGATGAATTTGAACATTTTATGAAAACAAATTGTAAAGACATCGATTTGTTTGACAAAGAAATGAACAGCACGATTGTGAAAAATCATTTTGTGCAAGGCGAACTTTCGGAAGAATTGCGCAAAAAATTGCGCGCCTTGCTCGAACAAATTCAAAAACCGGTTGCCGTGCGTTCATCAAGTATTTTCGAAGATTCGGTAAGTATGCCGGTTGCCGGAGTTTTTAGCACCTATATTTTGCCCAACAATTCCGGAAATATTGACCAACGCCTGCACGATTTGGAACTGGCTATAAAATTGATTTACGCATCGGTTTACAGCGACGATGTGAAAACGTTTTACCGCACGTCGCACCACAAATTGACCGAAGAAAAAATGGCAGTGGTGTTGCAGGAACTCGTGGGCGATTATCACGAACATTACTTTTACCCGCACATGAGCGGCGTGGCGCAGTCGTATAATTTTTACCCTGTGTCGCACATGAAACCCGAAGAGGGATTTGCCGTATGCGCCGTAGGGCTTGGTTTTTATATTGTCGATGGCGGCAAAGCATTCCGGTTTTCTCCCTCTTACCCCAAAATCGACACTTTGGGCATACGGGAAATGCTCAACAGTTCGCAACAGGAATTTTTGGCAGTAGATTTCAACAAAACCGACATTAATTATATAGATGATGGCGAACGGGCGGCTTTGAGCGTGTTGCCGCTGGAAATTGCCGAGCGGCATAAAACTCTCACTCACTGTTGCTCTGTGTATAATGCTCAAAACGATAGAATTGAAGCAGGACTTTCAAGTGCCGGTGCACGAATTGTGAATTTTGCAAATATTCTCAAACACGATTATGCGCCGGTAGCCGAAACTATTGAATTGCTCTTGAAACAAGTGCAAACCGCAATGGGCATGCCGGTGGAAATGGAATTTTCGGTAGATTTGTCGCCAAACGAGCAAGGCGTTCCCTCGTTTTATTTATTGCAAATAAAACCGCTTACCGGCTCTATGCTTGCCTACAACGAAATTCCCGAACAATATGCACATGCCGAAAAAATTCTGGGCAGTTCGTCGAGCATGGGCAATGGAATTGTGGAAAATATATACGACGTAATTTACGTGGACACCGAAAAATTCGATAGAAAGCGTACGCTCGAAATGCAGCATGAAATTGAAATGCTCAATAACGAAATGGTTCGACAAGGTAAAAAATACATACTCATCGGTCCTGGTCGCTGGGGCACAAGCGATAGATTTTTAGGTATTCCCGTATTGTGGACGCAAATTTCAAATGCAAAAGTAGTGGTTGAAATTTCCTTGTCCGATTTTCCGTTAGATGCCTCGTTGGGCTCGCATTTTTTCCATAATATTACGTCTATGAATATTGGCTATTGCGCCATTACAAAATACAATGAACAAAATTTCATTAAATGGCACGAATTGCAAAATCAAGAAACAGTGCAACAAACACAATTTTTTAAACATTTACGTTTTGCCAAACCACTGCTGGTGCACATGAACGGCAAACAGCGAGAATTAACAATTTATAAATCCCCCGACCATGAGTAGTATTATTTCAAATGTAATTATAGGCAGTCATCAATTGTACTGCGAAGGCGTGGCAAGTTTGCTTGCAACCGATAGCAATATGCAGGTGTTGGATTTGTACAGCAGTTATCAAGATTTTTCGGAGCATTGCAAACACCCAATTATACACGTTGCCATAAAAGTGCTGCACAAAATTGAGGAAAGCGACATTGCCGACATTACCACAATGCAAAAAAAGTTTCCAAAAACCAAAATTCTCATAGTTTCATCGGTTGAAAACGAACATAGTATTTATCAAATTATAAAAGCCGGCGCAAAAGGGTTTTTGGCGTACGATGCCTCGAAACATGATTTACTCGAAGCCGTGTATTCGCTCCGTGGTGGTTACGATTATTTCAGTAAATGTATTACCGATATACTTGTAAACCGCTATGCGCAAGAAATGCAGGGCGATACGCCTCACAGTGCCGAACTCGAAAAATTGAGCGTACGTGAAAAGGAAATTATAGAGTTATGGGGCAATAGTTACGGCAACAAAGAAATTGCCGACAAACTCTTTATCAGCGTGCGCACCGTGGAATCGCACAAAACGCATATTATGCAAAAACTCAATCTTAAAACTGCGGTAGATTTGATGAAATATGCTATTAAGAATAATTTGATACAACTATAAAGATTAAAACGAGAAACAAAAATAAAATTTAAACAACCTCTAATACTCAAATTTTGTGTAAAATTATTCTTCGTGTCTTTATGTCTTCGTGCCTTCGTGTTTATTTTTTACGCGCTTGCGCGCTTTTTAAGTGAACACGAAGACAGAAAGGCATGAAGACACGAAGTTTTTTGTGTTTTAGGTAATATTACGGATAATTCATAAAGAATTTTTAGAAAATAATCCTGAATAAAATACAATTTACGTAATCCTCGTAAAATAAAGCCTCGCCTAAAAAAAAAAACGATGCTTTTTTTTGTGCGTTTCTTTTTTCATTACTTTTGCAGTCTAATCTAAAAATATATGGAAAACAAAACAATTGCTCCAGATTATGCGCAACTCGTAGCGCAACGTGAACACGTACAAACATTAGCTCCGGCAGCATTTATCGAAGAAGCCGTAGCTGAGTTAAAACAACAATTGGGCGATGATAAAGTAATTCTTGCTTTATCGGGTGGCGTAGATTCGTCGGTTACGGCGGTTCTGTTGAACAAAGCCATTGGAAAAAACCTTATTTGTATTTTTGTTGACCACGGTTTGCTGCGTAAAAATGAGTTCGAAAACGTGCAGCGCGATTACGAACACCTTGGACTGAACGTAATAGGCGTAGATGCCAAAGCCAAATTTTACAGCGAATTAGCAGGAGTAACCGACCCCGAACAAAAACGTAAAATCATAGGCAAAGGGTTTATTGACGTTTTCAACGAAGAAGCAAAAAAACTGAACAACGCTTCGGCTGCGCTCGGCGACCGTATTAAATGGTTGGGGCAAGGCACTATTTATCCCGATATTTTAGAATCAATGTCGGCTGACGGAAAAGTTGTAAAATCGCACCACAACGTAGGCGGATTGCCAAAAGAAATGAATTTGAAATTGGTGGAACCGTTGAAACTTTTGTTTAAAAACGAAGTACGCGCCATAGGTTTGGCATTAGGCATGAAAGCACATTTGATTAACCGCCACCCCTTCCCCGGTCCGGGCTTAGGCGTGCGTTTGCTTGGCGCAATTACCCCCGAAAGAGTACGCATTTTGCAAGATGCCGACGATGTCTTCATTTCCGCTTTGCGTGAATGGGGCTTGTACGACAAAGTGTGGCAAGCAGGCGCAATTCTTCTTCCGGTGCAGGCTGTGGGCGTGGCAAATGGCGAACGCACTTACGAAAATGCCGTAGCCTTGCGTGCCGTACATTCTGTTGATGCCATGACGGCAGATGTTGTAGAATTGCCTTTCGAATTTTTGAAAAAAGTGTCAAGCGATATTATAAATAATGTACAAGGCGTAAACCGTGTTACTTACGATATAAGTCAAAAACCACCGGCGACTATTGAGTGGGAGTAATTGAATAACTGATAAAAAAAAAGAGGCTGTCCTAAAAGTCAAATAGATTTTTCAAATAGTTACGATTTATAAGTTGTGGCACAAAAGGTGCAGAGCACCGAGAATATTTGTAGTATT
>WQTX01000108.1 GCA_009786075.1 Bacteroidota bacterium
AGCGANGAATGGAACGAAATCGAAAGATTAGCTCCAACCTGCGAAGCCGACGGTTACATCAAATACGACCGCGAATGCGACGATGAAATCAAAACAGTTGTACTACCTAAATCGAGCGACGTTTGGGTTGAGTTCGATAGATTGGAAGCAACCTGCGAAGACGACGGTTATATCAAATACAACCGCGAATGTGATGCCAGCATCAAAACTGAGGTAATTGCCGCCTTAGGCTGCGGACTTATTTTGGACAAATATGTTGATTGCGCGTCTATCGTAAGTTGGTGGAAGAACAACAATATTTATATTCCAGATGTAATCAATACAATGTCGTTCGAACTTTATGCAGTTGATAAATTCGGAGCGGCAATTACCGGCACACCTTATGCAACCGGTAAAGTAGGCGCCGACGGTAAAATTACATTTACCCCTGCAACAGCTCCACAAGGCTGGTATGCGGTAGTTGAAACGCTTTCGGGCACATCGGCAACAATCTTTAAAAACGTTGCTCCGGTATATGTATACGTTGACGAAAACGGTGTTGTGGTTAATAACAGCAGTTTCGACAAAACAGTTGAATATACCACCAACAGTGGCGCTTTGACCGACCAAGTTCTTGTTAACTTTATTTATCCGACTGCATCGGAAAATGTGTATGGATTTACCGCATATAATTTTGAGGTAAACAACGCCACTACCGGTACAACCGGCTCGTTCTGCGCTTATTTGGGCTCTTATGATATGATAGGCAACTATGTAGATATGACAAGTGAATGGTTGTTGGCAGCAGCGAAAAAAGCCGCTATCAAATCGGCATTTAACTATGTGTTCTATAAATACGGTTCTGTGAATACATGGAATGTTGGTTCGAACAACCCTGCACAAAACACCAAACTTATTGTTCAAGCGGTTGTGTGGGCAATACTTGGCGATATGACCGAAGTACAGGTAGTAGCCAACCCCGCTCTCAACGCTGCTATTGCCGATGTTCTTGCCAACGGTTTGGCAACCAAAGGTGCAGTTGATATTGTTTTCTTAGCCGTTGACGGTTACGATGCGAATGCACTGGAAAGCCAACCACAAATTGTTCCGGTTTTCAACAGCAAAACAACGTTCAACAACAGAACGCAAGAAGACTACTGTTACTGTCCTCCATGCGTAATTGCTATCGACAAAACGAATTTCCCCGACGATAAATTCAGAGCGTGGATTTCGAAACATTTCGATAAAGACGGCGATGGTTATATGACTTGCGAGGAAGTAGAACGAATCAGAACAATAGATATTTCCGACGAAGATATTGATGACATTACGGGTATCTGTTTCTTTGAAAACTTGAAAGAATTGTTTGTACAGGACAATAACCTTACTGTGCTCGATGTATCGTGCTTAGAGCATCTTCAATCGTTGAATTACTGTCGAAATCCGCTTGTTTCGCTCAATACGGGCGTAGCTAAATGGATTATAAATTGCGAGAACATTGGCGGAAACAGCAATAGTAACAGCAATAGCAACAGTAATAGCAACAGTAACAGCAATAGCAACAGTAACAGCAATAGCGGCGGCAAAAAAGACGATTGCAAATGCCCTGACGATGGAACTCATACCCACAACTTCTCGGCACGCGGCACACTCATAAGCGCAGCTACTTGCGACGCTCCTGCTGCCTACAAAGTAAAATGCAGCATCTGCGGCGTGGAACACGCAACAGCAGTTACCTACTTTGGTTCGGCATTGGATTGCACTCCACCGATAAGCTGTGTGATTGCAGTAAACGCAACGACTTTCCCCGACGATAATTTCAGAGCGTTTGTGTTAGCTAATTACGATGGCAATAACGATGGCTTTATTACTTGTGCAGACGCACAAAATGTAAAAGTTATGAATATTTCGGGATTGAACATAGCCGACCTCACAGGTATCTGCAATTTTGTAAATCTTCAAACTTTGCATGCACAAAACAATAAACTTGTTCAGTTTGATGCAACATGCTTACTGCATCTTCAATATTTAGATGTTGAAAACAATCTACTTACTATGCTCGATATTGATGGTTTAGGAAATCTTAAATATTTGAATATTCTCGGTAATTCAATCTCAATAGGTTCGCTTAAAGCAATTGGCGTGAGTCTTGAAGAATTCCTCAACGACTTCCCAACGTGCATTAACTCGGAAGAGGCTGTTGCTATCAGCGTGTACCCGAACCCAACTACCGATAAAGTGTATCTCTCAACCGATGCCAACATTAAACTATACGACCAAAAAGGCGGATTGTTATACAGCGGCTACGGCAACGAAGTAGACTTATCGACCTATGCACAAGGTGTTTATTTCTTGCAAATAAACGGCGGCGCTGTGGTGAAAGTGGTGAAACAATGATAGGTAGGGGCAATCCCTTGTGGTTGCCCTGTTTTAATACAAGGGCAACCACAAGGGATTGCCCCTACAACAACAAAAAAAAACGGCAAACCTGAAAAATGGTTTGCCGTTTTTGTTTTTTGCATTTTTTTCAAATAAGTGAAAATTTATTTAACTATTTATTAAAAACCACATTATAGTTGTAAACTATATTTGTACATTTGCAAACTATATTTGCACACTTAATACATAAAATTCTTAACTTCCCCTAAAATTATGAAGCAAATTTTCAAAAAACTAACTTTCGCTTGCTTACTGTTCACAGCAACAATGGCGGCAACCTTTGCCCAAGATGTTGCAATTAACAGTACAAACTTCCCCGATGATAATTTCAGAGCGTGGGCGCTGGCGCAACCGTGGGGAAACGATGAGTTGCTTACAGTAACCGAAGCAGCGGAAATTACAACCATCAACGTTTCCGTAGAGGGAATAACATCATTGAAAGGAATAGAGTATTTCGTAAACCTAAGGACGTTGAATTGCTCTAACAATAAACTCACGTCGCTCGATGTTTCGGTTTTGCCACATCTTAAAAATTTAAATTGCTCTAACAATAAACTCACATCGCTCAATGTTTCGGCTTCGATACATCTTCAAATTTTAGATTGCTCTAACAATCACCTCACGTCGCTCAATGTGTCGGATTTGGCAAGTCTTCAAGAATTTGATTGCAGCCGCAACCAACTCACTACGCTTGATGTAACGAATTTGATTAATCTTAAAATATTGAATCGCTCCGCTCAAACTGTAAACACCGATGGTGTTACACCAACTATTCCTTTTTGCGGCGGCACGGGCACAAACCTCGACCCTTACAAAATCTGCACAGCCGAACAGTTAAACGAAGTTAGACATCATTTAGACGCATCATTTATTCTAATGAATGATATTGATGTAACGCAATTCCTTATTGATAATAACGACGGCGGACAAGGCTGGTTGCCAATTGGAACATCTACAGCATCGTTTACAGGCACTTTCAATGGTGCAGGACATTCAATTACGGGTTTGTGGATAAATCGCTTAACTAATAATGTTGGTTTGTTTGGCGATATATACAATGCAACCATAAAGAACGTAGGCGTGAAAATTGTAGCAGAAGGAATTAAAGGCGGTTACCATTCTGTTGGCGGCTTGGTGGGCAATTGTGCATATTCTACCATTGCCAACAGCTACGCAATAGGAAACATAAGCGGAAGAAGTTATGATATTGGCGGCTTAACGGGACAATGTGAATATTCTACCTTTACCAACTGCTACGCAGTAGGAATTGTGGCAACGAGTAGTTCTACCGGCTATGGAAATGCCGGTGGCTTGATAGGCACCTTTGGAACTTCTTCTACCATGACCAACTGCTACGCAGTGGGAACGGTAAGCGGACGTTACAAAGGCGGTTTAGTGGGTGTAGCAACCGGTAATACTATTATCAACTCTTTCTACAACTGTTCCACAAGCGCACAAAACGACACCGGTAAAGGCGAACCAAAAACAACTGCCGAAATGCAAACCCAAAGCACTTTCACCGGTTGGAATTTTGCCGTAGGCGGCGATTGGAAAATGTGCTCCGGCAGTTACCCAATGTTGCAATGGCAGCCTGTTGAGGATTGTGAAAATTTACCGGCTGCAAATATCTGTACCGGTGTTGCCATAACCCCAATTAACTTCCCCGACGCTAATTTCCGCGCATGGGCATTGGCGCAACCGTGGGGAAGCGATGCGTGTATTACCCGTGACGAAATTGTGGGAATTTCCACCATTAATGTTTCCGGTAAAGGGATAAAAAATTTAACAGGCATTAGTTATTTTACCCAATTTAAAGTGTTAAATTGCTCCAACAATCAACTTACTTCACTTTATTTGTCGAATTCTATAAATTGTCAAACTTTAGATTGTTCCAACAATCAACTCACTTCGCTCAATGCTTCGAGTTCTCCATATTTTCGAAATTTATATTGTTCCAACAATCAACTCGCATCACTCAATTTTTCGGATTTGAAATATCTTCAAACTTTAGATTGTTCCAACAATCAATTTACCTCACTCATTTTGAGTTTGCCATATCTTCAAACTTTGAATTGCTCGAACAACGGGCTCACTACGCTTGATGTTTCGGCATTGAAAAATCTTCAATATTTCTCTTGCCAAAACAACAAACTTACCACGCTTGATTTGTCGGGTTTGATTTATTTAAAATATTTGCAGTGTCATAACCAAAAACCAACCATTACTTTAAATGCCGACGGCAGCGTTTATAACACAACAATAGCATTGAATAATCCTACAAAATTGGCAAACGGCATCACTTACACCGACGGCAAACTGATAAGCAACAGCAACACCATTACCACTACGCCTTTTGAAGTAACTGTGGCAGGAAGCGATGTGAAATTAAACGGCGCGTTTACCCTGCTGTACGATGGCGTGGTAGTTTGCCCGCACGATTTCTCAGTATGGATTAAAAACCCCGACAATGCCAACGAAGAAATACAAGTGTGTGATTTATGCGGCGAAAAATCGGGCGTAACACGACCTGTTACGGCAGTAGAGACGTGGCGCGCCGCGTCTCTGCAAGCATACCCCAACCCAACCTCCGGCATTGTATATCTCACAGCCGCTGCCAACATAAAACTATACACCCAACAAGGCGGATTGTTATACAGCGGCTACGGCAACGAAATAGACCTGTCGAACTATGCGAAAGGACTGTATTTCTTACACATCAATGGCAACAAAGTGGTGAAAGTGGTGAAACAATAATTAACGGTTAGTGGTTAATCTACTAATCATTAACCACTAACCATTAACCACTAAAAAAAAACACCGTACAATACGCATACCAAACACGCAAGCTACTGATTTTGAATATATTACAAATAGCCGTAAAAACAAAAATGTTCGTTTTTGAACACTTTTTTGTAAATAAGTGAAAACTTATTTGTATTTTTTTTAAACCGCACTATATTTGTAACTTATATATTAATTATGTACTCAGGATAACTTTGCTCATTAATTATTTTTAAAACAAACCTCCTTAAAACCATTAAATCATGAAGAAAATTTTCAAAAAACTCACACTCGCCTGCTTACTGCCCATAGCAGCAATGGCGGCAACATTTGCCCAAAATGTAGAAATTAACAGTACAAACTTCCCCGACAATAATTTTAGGGCGTGGGCATTGGCGCAACCGTGGGGAATAGGTGCACAGCTTACCCCCGACGACATTGCGGTAATTGCAATCATTGATGTTTCCGGCAAGGGAATAAGTTCATTGAAAGGAATTGAGTATTTCGCAAATCTAAAAACATTGGATTGTTCCAACAATCAACTCACTTCGCTCGATGTTGTAAGTTTGCTTCATCTTCAAAGTTTGGATTGTTACAACAATCAACTCACTTCGCTCGATTTGTCGGGTTTGACTTATTTTAAATATTTGCAGTGCCACAACCAAAACCCAACCATTACTTTAACCATCGACGGCAGTGTATACAGCAGAACAATAGCACTGAACAATCCTGCAAAACTTGCCACAGGCGTTACCTATTCAAGTGGCAAATTGATAAGTAACAGTAACACAATTGCCTCTACGCCTTTTGAAACCTCTGTAGTAGGCAGCAAAATAAAATTAGAGGGAACAATTACCCTGCTGTATAGCACTGTGGCTTGTACGCACATTTTCAACGCGCTTGGCACATTGGTAAATCAGGCAACTTGCACCACCCCTGCCCAACACAAAGCAAAATGCAGTTTGTGCGGCGAGGAACACGCCACGCAATTATTGAACGGCATACCTGCATTAGGGCACAGTTTCACAATATGGATTGTGAATCCAGCAAATGCAAATGAGGAAATAGAAGTGTGCAGCCGTTGCAACTTTCCTTCTGGTAATACTCGTGCAATCACAACCGTTTGTACGCACATTTTCAACGCGCTTGGCACGCAGGTAAGCGCAGCAACCTGTACCGCATTTGCCAAACACAAAGCAAAATGCAGTTTGTGTGGTGTGGAACACGCAACGCAATTGTTGGACGGCGCATCGCCTCTCGGACACAATTTCTCGGTATGGATTGTAAACCCCACTAATGCAAACGAGGAAATAGAAATTTGCAGCCGTTGCAACGCGCCTTCGGGTAATACTCGTGCAATTACAACCATTTGCACGCACAATTTTACCGTACTTGGCACACAGGTAAACGCAGCAACCTGTACCGCGCATGCCCAACATAAAGCAAAATGCAGTTTGTGCGGTGTGGAACACGCAACGCAATTGTTGAACGGTGCATCGCCTCTCGGACACAATTTTTCGGTATGGATTGTAAACCCCACTAATGCAAACCAAGAAATAGAAATTTGCAGCCGTTGCAGTGTGCCTTCGGGTAATACTCGTGCAATCACAATCATTTGTACGCACAATTTCAACGTACTCGGCACACAGGTAAGCGTAGCAACTTGCACAACCCCTGCCAAACACAAAGCAAAATGCAGTTTGTGTGGTGTAGAACACGCAACGCTTTTGTTAGATGGCGTAGCGGCTCTCGGGCACAATTTTAACGCATTTGGCACGCAGGTAAGCGCAGCAACTTGTACAAACCCTGCCACATATAAAGCAAAATGTAGCTTGTGCGGCGTAGAACACGCAACGCTTTTGTTGAATGGCACAACAACGTTAGGGCACAATTTCAACGCATTCGGCACACAGGTAAGCGCAGCAACCTGTACAACCCCCGCCAAATATAAAGCAAAATGCAGCTTGTGCGGCGAAGAACACGCAACGCTTTTGTTGAATGATGTAACGGCATTGGGGCACAATTTTTCTGTATGGATACTAAATCCCGCAAATACAAACAAGGAAATAGAAGTATGCAGCATTTGCGGCGACCCTTCGGGTAAAACTCGTGCAATTACACCCGGCAGTATTGCCATAAACGCAACCAACTTCCCCGATAATAATTTCAGAGCATGGGCATTGGCGCAACCGTGGGGAAGCGATGGGTATATTTCTGCTGAAGAAATTGCGGAAATTAAACACATCAATGTTACCTATCAAGGAATACAGGATTTAACGGGTATCAATTATTTTACCAACCTTACAAGTTTGTATTGCTCCAACAATCAACTCACGTTACTCAATGTATCAAGTTTGGAAAATCTTAAAATATTGTATTGCCAAGATAATAAACTCACATCGCTCAATGTATCGGCTTTGACAAATCTTCAAGAATTGAATTGCAGCCGTAACCGGCTTACTGCGCTTGATGTTTCGAACTCGATTAATCTTTATACATTGTATTGCACCGGTCAAACTCCAACACTCGCTTTAACCGCCGCCGGCAATGTGTATAGCGCAGCAATAGCACTGAACAATCCTACAAAACTTGCAGCAGGCATTACCTACACAGGCAATGCACTCACAAGCACAAACGACGCATTTGAAACTTCCGGTTTCTCGGTAGCCGTAACCGGATATGCAGCACGATTGGAAGGTACATTCTCGTTCACATACATTGGCAACTTGATAACCGGCGGAATTGAGAACAACACAACGACATTCAACGTGTATCCGAACCCAACTACCGACAAAGTGTTCCTTACAACCGCTGCCAACGTACGACTATTCAACCAACAAGGTGCATTGTTATACAGCGGTTTCGGCAACGAAATAGATTTGTCGAACTATTCGAATGGAGTATATTTCTTGCAAATAAACGGCGACAAAGTAGTGAAAGTGGTGAAACAATAAAATAACGGTTAATTTAGTGGTTAATGATTAATAAATTAACCGTTAACCATTAATCACTAAAAAAGAGGCTGTCCTAAAAGTCAAATAGATTTTTCAAATAGTTACGATTTATAAGTTGTGGCACAAAAGGTGCAGAGCACCGAGAATATTTGTAGTATT
>WQTX01000109.1 GCA_009786075.1 Bacteroidota bacterium
GGCNAGNNGGGAGTACGTATCTAAGCAACCGGGAGCAAGAATGAAAGAAGACGGCAGTTGGTACGAATATTACAAAGAAAAAATAAGCCCCGATTACCGCGAAGGCATACAGGTAAGCAAATTTGCGCAGGAAAAAGGCTTTTCGGTAGGCGCAGGCGTTTCGCTTGCTACGGCTTTCGACAGCGGAAAGGTGTTTTCGGCAAAAGTATTTGTGCTGCTTTCAATTCCCGATGTGCTGCTTATACAGGGTCAGGGAGCTATTTTAAAAGAGCGTGTAGGACTGGACACCACCACCGACCCGCCGTTTTCGGCAATGATTGCAATTTCGAACGATTCAATAGAAGCGGCATTTGGCGCCAATATAAACATACCCGAAGGCGGGCAAATTGCCAAAGTGAACGGTGCAATTGAAATGGGATTTTTCTTTGCCAATTCGGGAGCGTGGTACGTAAATCTTGGGCGCGATTTGCCCGAAGAAAAACGTATACAGGTAGAACTTTTTACGCTTTTCAATGCCTATTTCTATTTTATGCTCAGCAAGCAGGGCATATCGGCAGGAGCCGGAGCGCGTTGGGATTTCAACAAAAGCCTTGGTCCGTTGAACATTTCAGCGTATGCCTTTTTAGATGTAACCGGCAAAATTGCTTTCAAACCGGTGCAAATAGGCGGCAGTATTGCGCTGGGCGCAGGAGCCTCAGTGGGAGTATGGAAAATCCGCTTAGGTTTAGACATCAGCGCTTTCCTTGCCGCCGAAGCTCCCAAACCATTTATTATTACCGGTGCGTTTGGGTTCACGCTCAACCTGCCCTGGCCTATCAAGAAACTGGGAGGTCCTTATACGCTCGAATTTACGTGGGATTTCGAAAAAAATAGAGATTTAAGCCCAATAGATTTGTTAGACACCGGCAATGCCGTAAAAGCGATACACCAGCTAACCGGCGAAACCTATCCGCTGTTTTACAGCACCAACGGTAACGAAGCACCGAATATGGGGCAATACGTAATTCCGGTAGACAGTTTTATTGATATAGAATTTTTAAAAGGCATGGGCATACAAGATACTCCGGGATTGAAAAAATTCGGTGTAATCGGGCAAGGTTCCCACAACACCGAAACGGTGCCGCCGCGAAAAGGAAAATCGCAACAGGTGAAACACAAATTTTTATTGGAAGACATTACCATAGAGTATAAAAACGGCAACGCATGGAGTACGTACGATATGTATCAGGGAATTCGCCCGTCGTCTACCGACGAAACGGAAATAACGTTTCCGGCAAATACGAGTAATTTACTCTATGGCTTTTGGCAATGCGATACGAAAGATAAACATCAAAAATTACGAATTCTTGCACAATCGCCCCTTTCCTACCTTACCCGTTTTAGAAGCGGATTGCCCACCCTGCCCGAAAATTTGGGCTATACGGAAGGATTCCTGTTCTGCGAAGGAGAACTGCGCCCCAAAGTTTGCATGACTTTCCCTGTGGTGGGGCAGGAGTTCCGCGCCGGAGTGTACACCGAACGCCAGCGGGTGCTTATTTGTATGCACCAAAACGATGCTTGGGTAATTCCATGCGCCAACTCATTCGGATTGAAAAATGCTTTGAATTTTGCAGGAAAAGCAGGGTTTTTCTTCGACAAACCGCAGGCAAAAGTCGTATTGAGGTTAACGTCGTATGCCGAAGAAGTGCGTATATCGTATTTTGGCAAACAACAGGTACGAATAACAGAGAAAATAATCACACCTGCCGTAGATGGCAATTCGCACACAATTGTGTATTCGCACAGCAATTACAACTATGCTGCGGTAGATTTTATCACCATAGAATCTATAGGCGGCACGGTTGATAGCAGCAATTTGCTTACCGAAGAACCCGAACTCCTTGTACAGGAAAATACCGGCACCTTGCTGTTGGAAGACGACTTTGAACAGGACGGCAACACACAGTTATTTTCTATTTGCACACTTACTGTCGACGATTATGATTACAATGAATCAACAAAATCGCAGGTGGATGTAGATAAAACCATGCATGCCATGCGTACAAATTTCACAACAAACATCAACCCCATTTGGCGTCCCGACACAGTTTTTAGAATAAAAATAAATACGTATGATGAGTTGCCGGAAGAGAATATAACCACAAGTGAGTTAAGTAAGTATAAAAAGACTCATTATTTCTTATTCAAAACGGTAGGTCCGCTTGGGCATTTTCATCAACAAAACAAACAGTATCAATCGTTGCTGGCGCTTGAACGTGAAGAGCAATTCAAATTGGCAACCTTAAAACCCTATATTGATTACGCCCGTTCGTACCCCAATGCCGACGGCAGGCTTATAAATGCAAAACCGCTGTTTTATTCCGACCCCAAATTATTGATGTTTTATACCGAAAACAGCATTTATGCCATGTACCGCGGTTTTGCGCAGTATGGCAACAGGGGCGCAATACACACTAAATTGAGCGTATTGATAAAAGACCCAACCGAAACCATTTCGCCCGACCCCGAAAGTCCGGTATTTGCCCTGCCAAGCTCCAATAGATGGAAGGAAAATCCCGACGCTATTATGACTCCCGAAGTAACTATGATTAATAATTTGACTAAAGACGGGAATAATTGTGCCGGTTTCAATAAATTTACGCCACTTTCGGTAATGCAGGAAATTGTAATTGGCGCTTTGCGCCCCGACACTTTGTACACAGCGGTTTTTAATGCCGACTACAAAACCGAAAGCGCAGCGCAGGAAACAGCAGTACAGGTACATTCGTATGTATTCAAAACATCGCAATATGCCGATTTTAAAGCGCAGGTGCAAAGCTGTATTCTTCGAGACGACAATGGCAACGAAGCGCGCAAAGCCGTGTTTACACTCGAAAAAGCATTTGACACAAACACAATTACCAAAGCAGCTACGGTGCTCGGCGGCAGTATGCCGAAAACCGACCCGCTTGTAGGCGAATACGCCAACGAGTTCAACCGGCTGACCGACGGAATTTTACGATTGGGAGTTTTGCCGCCGGCTACAACAACCGATTTTACTATTGTAAAAAACAGTAATTCGGGAAATCGTATCGGCATTATAGTACGCAACCCCGAACCATTCAACGACCCCAAAATACCGGCTGCCGATTTGAGCAATACACTACAATTATTGCTTGGCAACACAAGCAGTTACAAAGTGATTTTCTCGGCAGACAATACGCAGGCGTTTATCAGCAATACCGGTTTGAATCTGTCGAATGGAACGGCACAGTTTACGTTTAGGTATAAACAATATGATATGGAAACGAAAGCCTATAAAACTTTGGCAACGGAAATTGTAACGATAGAAATAATTTAGCATCTGGATTGCTTCGCTCCGCTCGCAATGACGCTCTTTTGTTGATTTGTGCTAACCCTCGAAAGAGCGTCATTGCGAACGAAGTGAAGCAATCTATAGAATAATTATCAATTCAAAAAACAAATACAAAAAACAACTAAAAATTTAACCATTATGGCAACAATATCAGAAAATAACCTACTCACACAATCCACTCATTTATATATGCAGGGAGCCGGTTCCAACGGCAGCGACGGTTCGGCACAGGGAGTTCATTTGCGTTGGGATTTCTTGGGCACTCTTGCCCAAAATCATATTCCCAAAGGAAACCTTGCCGCCCAAGGAAACGAATATTATACCACAGCAGGATTTAACAGGGCAAACGATTTTGTGAAACTGTACCGCACAAGTTATAACCATAATTTTCCGGTAATTATTGATTTTACCACAATGGCTCCTACGCTTATTGACGATAATGCGTGCGAGTGGCGTTACAATAATGTGGTGCCTATTCCGCAGTTGCCCAACAATACCTGCAATGTGGTTATTCGATTTTACAATGCAACTGTCTATAAAAATGTGCTAAAACTGTATAATCCGGCAATCGACCGTTTGAATTTTTTGAAAAATTACAACGACATTTTCGTAGTGGAAATCGAAGGGCGTTTGCTGTTTTCGGCATACGTGCAAATGCAAAAAATTGATAGCACCCGCAGTTCTACTACCCGCATAGAATCTATATCGACAAGTAACGATAACGATGAGGAACAGGAGCTGTTTATTTCGTGCCGGAAAAAATATCAAACCGTTACATCGTATTTGCAAAAACAGGATTTTGATTTTTTGTTGCAGGAAAACGACGGCTATTTGGTGCTGGACGATGCCAATACCGGCACCGGAAAAATTATGGCAGAGAATATTCAGTATATTCGTTTTAAGGGCGATAATTGTTTCCCGACTTTGCTGTGGTTAGAAACCTATCACGATTTTCTGCTGGGCAAAAACCGCCTTTCGGAATGGCAATCGCTTACCAACCTTTCATTGTCGATAGACGAAACGGTGGTCTTCAATCGCTTGGAAAACAGCAGTTACCCCATAGATAACCTTTGGGCAAAATACAAAAACGGAGCAAAAGTAAAAGTGCAAAATTACAAAACCCGTTGGAACGACAACTCCGACGAAGGTCTGCGAAACGGTGTAATTGAATATTTAAAACTGAGCAAAGATGCCGGTAATTTAGCTGCCGAAGCACGACCGCCGGCTGCCCCAAAAGACCTGACCGATGAATTTAAAATCAGTTATTTGGCATTATTGAAATTGGTAGCGTTCGATTTTCACGTGGCGCGTATGTTGGGCTTTGGCTATATTGATGCCGACATAAGCAATGCCGCCGACAAATATATGTACATTGCGGTGTACGAAACCGAGGCTGCTTTGAATACATTGCCGGCAAACTTGCGCACACACACCTACATGACCCTGCCTGTGGGGAAAAACGACAGCAAATTGCCGGCAACGCCCGAATTGTATGACATAAAATACCTGTTGCAAATGAACAGCAAAACGGAAATTCCCATTACATTTACCGACGGCAAAGGATACAGCAAATACCACAATACAAGGACAGTAGGTTTATATGTAAGACCTTTTACATTGACACGGGGAGTGGGCGGTTTTTTTATGCCCGATAAAGAATTCGATTATGTAGATTGCACCGAACCGATATTTTTTGGCATTGCCTATAAAGAAAGCAGCAAAAGTAACTGGGAAAAACCGGAAATAAACCACGACCCTGAATTTAAAGACCACCAAGGTGTAAACGAAACGGTTGCTGTTATTCGTCCCACTGCTACAGACAACGACCGTATTTTCACTCATTTTGAAACTAAAGAAGGCATACACGATTATGCGGTGTATGGCATAAACTGGTTTTCGCGGGTTTCGCCGTTGAGCAATGTGTTACAAACCGACGAAACTGTTTTTCCAACATGGCATACACTCGTTCCGCCGTTGAATTTGGGCGTTCAACTAATTCAAAAAGAAGATACGCCAATGTTTACAACACAAGCCGAACAACTCAAACTGCAAAACCTTCAATCGCCCGACAAAACACTGGTACGATTGACTTTTGAGTGGAACGATATAAACAATTCCAATTACTGGTATGGTAAAAAAGCAGAATTTTTCTTCCGCACCAATGCTTTAATTGTTCTCCGGGGTTCTGTTAAATCGGTCGAAAATCGAGGCAAAGGTTTGTTTAAAATACGAACTGCTGCCTACACCATCAATAGCGTGCCGCAAACAATTATGCCGATTGTTCCTGTTGGTAAGGAAGATTATTTTATCGGCAGTTTCTTAGTTGCCGATGGTAAGCAATATCAGGTACAAAGCATAGAGCAATCCTCCGTTTCGGGCGAAGGAAGTATTTTTACCGTAAAAGCGCCCGAAAACAGGACTTTGGTTGATACTAACAGTAGCATTCAACAAGTTGTAAATGCCGGCGAAGCTCCGAAAATCGGTAGCACATTTGCGGTAGCCGAAAATGCTTCGCGGAGGGAAAATTGGGAAGTTTCGCTCTCGCAAAAAGTTACGTTGAAAAACCTGAGCGAATATACCGAAGAATATATCGACAGCGAAGGAACACCTACCACAATTCATATAGGCGGCGTGTATCAGCAAGCTACTATTACGGAATTTTTGGATATTGATGATAAGGGTGTAGAAATCCCAAATTCTCGCACCGGTTTGTATCGTATAGTTTTCCCTAATTTTAAGCTTGAGCCGCACGGCGGAGCAAATGTGGAATGGTACAAAGGAACGGTTCGCATAAAAGTTGATTTAGGAGATAACAAAACCGAAATGCGCACATTGGAAGTATGGAATATAGAAAGCACATCGCCGGAATTGAAACTTATTGCACGCGATGCTACTTTTAATGTTGATGAAGATTACGAGCCAATTGTTGGCAACCCTCCAATTGATAGTTACATACCGATTCCAACAGGGAGTGTAAATGTAAACTTTCACCCCGGCTACCGCGTGTATTTTACACACGAAACGGGATTTAATCAACAGTCGTTATTACCGGCACGAGGCACCGGAAGCAAGCAAACTTTAATTGCCTGCCGTTCGACCGATGTAGTAAACGGGCAAACAATAGCTTCACCGCTTTCTACGCCTGCGATTATTTTGGCACGTGAAATAATAGAACCGGTGGCTCCCGAAAAGCCAAGCGGCGGATTATTTGCCACACGTCCTAATTTTTATGGAAAATCGACCTATACGTTCGATACACAAGTAAATACCGACGACGGAAGAGAGCCATACGCACTGGTATTTTACCGAGCCAACGAGCAAATTATTTTAGATGCCTTGTATAAACACGAAACTGTTTTACAAATTCAAGAAGCTTTAGCTCAAATGGGAAATGACTTGTTTTTTACCGACCGTTGGAAAGGATTGGTAAATGCTGACGAATTTGACTCTTCGGGACAATTTAAGAAATGGAACGGCTATCGGTTCCCTAACCCCGATTTGGCGCCGTTGTTCAACGCCTCCACAAAGCCTGAAACCTGTAAGGAGGAAGTGAAATCAGCTATCGACAGTGTGTTTTTACCTCTCACAGAGCAGCCTGTTGTGTATAAGTATATAAAAGATAACTGTTATCAAACATCTGACCGAAAACCGGTTATAAAAGATTCAAGCGGCGAATTGATTGCACCCGGAACTGCCGGTTACGATGGTGCTCCAATGGCGGTAAAATATAAAAAAAATATAGACAATAAAGAACATGCAATAGTCCGTTTTACCGACTATACCTTAGACGGAGCTTCAAATTCATTTTTCTTTTATTATGCAAAAGAAATGAATAATATGCTCGCCATGAGCGACCGGAGTCCGATATTAGGTCCTATACAACTCATAAATGCCGCTCCGCCCAAATCTCCCGAAATCAAAGGTTTTTACGCCCGCACCGAAGACAGCATTACAGGCGACACTCCGGCAGTGATATTTACAATCAACGATTACTCCGAAGCCGAAGGTATTACAAAAATATTGATATACAGAACGTTCGATGCCATTGACGCCAAAAATATCCAAACAATGCAATTAGCAGCTACCATAAATAGCGGCGAGGAAATTATTGACGACTTTTCGGATTTGAATTATTATCCGTTCGGCGAAGCTCTGTATTACCGGCTTGTAGCAGTACGAACGATAAAAACAGTACTCATAGATGAAAATACCGGTGAGTATGAAACCGAAGATGTACCGTCGTACCCAAGTCCGTTAATTCTTACCAATATTGTTGACGTTACCAATCCGCCGGCACCGGTATTGACTTGTACTGCCAATGAAAATAACGGCATATTGGAAAATGTCGTATTAACGTGGGATACAGTTACTCATAACGGAATATATCGTTTATATCAAATGAACGATTCCGGAAATTGGGTAGAATTGTATCAGGAAAATCCCCAAAACGTTTCGCAATACGAATTTGTCGGCAATTTGCCAAAGACAGACGAGAACGGCGATACTATTTATTACCGGTTTAAGGTTGTGGTAGAGAATTCAGCAGGATTGTTGAGTTTGGAGGAGAATGTGTTGCAAATATAGGGTAACCGATTAAAATTCAATGTCGTTTAGTTAAGAAAATATTCTTCGTGTCTTTCTGTCTTCGTGCCTTCGTGTTTACTCTAAAAAAACGCGCTTGCGCGCAAAAAATGAACA
>WQTX01000110.1 GCA_009786075.1 Bacteroidota bacterium
GAATAAATTCCATATACATTTCCAGAAAAAGGATTGTATTCATTATCAACATACAAACCATATAACGGCAAACCACTTGTATAACTTGAATATCCTTGCTGTGTATTTTTAATGTATGCACCATATAAGGAACTAAGTCGTGAAAGGTTTGTATTTTTTGCATACAAGCCATACAAAGGTTTTGCTAAATTAGCATTTGAATTATACAGTGTGCTATGCAAATTGAATGTTGTATCACCTGCTGATATTGTATTGTTCAACAGTAATTTCGCTTTGGTGTTTGCTGCCGCCCCAATCCCCGCATTTGCCGTTGTAGGAGTAAGATTACTGTTAGTACCAACAGTAGTCCATGTTTGAGCAAATCCTATGCTTGCAACAAATAATAAATTTAATAAGATAGATACTTTTTTCATGATATAAAAATTTTAAATTAATAATTCCACAAAGATAAACCTTTAAAAATTAAAAGTCAATACTACAATTGTAGTATTTTTTCATGTAGTTTTTGAATTAACGCACAATTTCCATTTCGTTAAGCAAATACCCCGCACCCGCAAATTTGTCAATAATAAAAAGCACATACCGAATATCTACCGCAATACATTTTTGAAGGTCTTCGGCATAAATTATATCGCCGCTCATAGCTTCCCAATTGCCGTCGAAAGCTATACCTATCAAATGACCTTTGGAATTGATAACCGGACTGCCCGAATTGCCGCCCGTGATGTCGTTGTTGGTAATGAAACATACCGGCATTTCGCCTTTTTCATTGGCATAGCTGCCAAAGTCTTTTTCTTGCCACAGCGATTGCAATTTGTCGGGAACAAAAAATTCTTCGTTTGTGGTGCTTTGTTTTTCCATAACACCGGCGAGCGTGGTGTTATGAGCATAATGCACCGCATCGCGAGGACTGTAATCGCTTACCGAACCATAGCTAAGGCGTATGCTGCCGTTGGCATCGGGGTAAAAAAGCGAATCGGCGTGTTGTTGTTTCAGAGCCTCGAAATACAAGCGTTTTGCTTGGTCGTATTCCGGTGATTTCAACTCCGATTGAATTGCAAAATAGGTGGGCATCAAATTGCGCAAAAATTCAAATCCGGGGTCTTGCATAAATACTTTTTCACTTGGATTTGCAATAAATGCACGAAAACGTTGTTCGTTGGTAAATATTGATTTACTATATATATTGTCTATATATTTTTTTATATCGCCTTTGAATTTTTTGGCAACCACTTTGTAATACGGTGGAAAAAATGCCGGTGGTACATTTTGTACGTATAAATTGTGAATATTGAGCAACAACGCCGCATCGACCCCAGCATCGTAATTGTTGAAAAATTCATCGGCTTTGTTTTTTAATTGTATAGATTGAATTTTTATTTCCACAGGGTCGTCCATTTGCACAGCTTCTAAAAACGGTACGCATTGGTAAATAAACAGCGGCATTTCCACTGCATTGAGAAAACCCAAATAAAAATAGGTGTCGGCATATTTGAAAATCCGTGAGTTGCTGTAATAATCTTCGAGAGTGAGCAATACCGTGCCATAGCGGTCTTTGCGAGTGCTGTCGGCGGCAATCCATTCACGCAAGGTTTTTTCTTGCTCTTGTTTTTGCGCCACCACGCCAAGACGCACAATTCCTCTATTTTGCCCAATTGCATATTTCCATTGATTGCTCATTTGGTCGTATTTTGCAGCGTACTTTATTTTTATGGCAGGGTCGTTTTGCATAAAATTATTATAGGTTGCAAGTACCGTTTCGCCAATTGAAATTATTGCCCTGTTGGTGTAATTTGCCAATACATCAACGCCGGTTGAGGTTAGGTAACGGTTGGTACGTCCGGGAAATCCCAAAACCATAGAAAAATCATTGTTTTCATACCCTTTGAGCGAAACCGGCAAAAAATGCCGCGCTTTATACGGTTTGTTTGCCGGTGAATATTCGGCAGGTTTGCCGGTGCTGTCGCTGTAAATGCGCAATACGGCAAAATCGCCGGTGTGGCGTGGGTACGTCCAATTATCGGTATCGCCGCCAAATTTGCCTATGCTGCGTGGCGGTGCGCCTACCAAACGTACATCTGAAAAAACTTCATACACAAGCAAAAAATATTGATTATCATCGAAAAAACTTTTTACCGAAGCGCGGTAATCCGACGTGTCGGTTACCGATTGTTCCAATTGCGCAATAACTTTTGCAATGGTGTCGTTCAGTTTCGACATGTCTTTAAATTTTCCCTGTTTTGCACCAAATTCTTCGTGCAAAGGCATAATTGACGCACTCACATCAATCATTTTTACAAAACGGGTAGCCGTAATGCCTTCGTTGGGTAATTCTTCGCTTTGCTTCATAGCCCAAAAACCATTTTCAATAAAATTCGCCGAAAGAGAGCTGTGTTTTTGTATCATTTCAAAAGCGCAGTGATAGTTGGTCAAAGTCAATCCCTGTGCCGAAACCAACTCGGCGGTGCAAAAGAAAAATAGCGGATTATTGGCTTCGCCAAGTCCCAGCACCGCATCTTTGAGCGAAGAATTATTGATACTGTAAATTTGTTCGGCAGTTAAATTGCTGCCTTTTTGTTCAATACCAAGTTTATCGAGCATTGCGAGAAGCCACATTCCTTCGTCGGCTTTGGCAAACGAAATAGAAAGACTAATAAAAAACAGGCAAATACATTTTTTCATGATGTGTGTGTTAGAATTTGTGCCAAAAATCGTATAAAAAATTGAATTTTTAAGATTTTTGTTTTTTTATTCAAAAAATATACATTTAATTTGCGGCAATTAAAAAACCAATTTAACCTTAATTTAACAAAAACTAACATGAAAAAAATTTTAGTAACATTGAGTGCAGCAGCCATAGCCTTAGGTTTCGCAAGTTGCAAAAAAGAAGAACAATCAAAACTTGATTTAAGTGATTTCCAAGGTCAAGCAGTAGTAAAAGGACAAGTGTCGTACAATTCGGGGTATAACAAAACCGGCGACGTTGAAAATTTTGCATTCATCAAAGCAGCGGCAAGTACAACAGTTTTTTGGGAGTTAAAATCAGGAGCTGACGTTATTGAAGCCGGTTCAACAACAACCGATGCAAATGGTATGTATTCTATTAATTTTCCGGCAACTGAAAACAGAAATTTGAATGCGAATGTGTTTGTGTCGTTTGAAGCCGACAAAAGTTCCAAAGAGATGGACGGGGACGTTGCAATCATAAAAACACAAAAAATGTTGTTTAATGGAAGTGTTTCTGTAGGCATTTTGAAACCAAACAGAAATGTAGTTTACGACATAGTTGCCACAGGTACAGCAATCAATCCTCCCCTTAATTAATCTATTCGTTCATAAAAAATAACATAAGAACAGATGAAAAAAATAATATATTTATTCGTAGCATTTTCTTGCGTGTGTAGCGTAGCGTTTGCACAGCAAGAAGAAAGAAAAATGAGAATTGTTCCCGAAGGCTATATGCCGGCTGAGGGCGACCTGTCATTAGGTATTGGTTTTGCTCCCGGATTTGGCGGCAACCCAATTCTAAACAACATTTACAGTCAAACACCTATAGAAATGAATTTTCTACCACAATTTTCTCTTTTGGGAAAATATCAAATTGGCGAAACTACTGCACTTCGTGCAAACATTGGTTTCATTGGAAGTTCAACAAATAGAAAATTCTATGTGCAAGACGATAAAGCTGCAATGTTGAATCCGTTGCAAGTGTATCCTGCTGCAGAAAAAGTTGTTGATGTACGCAATCAAAAAACGAACGGTGCAAGTATTGCAATTGGAGTTGAAAAACAACGTGCATACCGTAACGTTCGTGGATTTGCAGGCGCAAGTGCATTATATGCTTGCGGAAAACAAGTAAATTCTTATACGTATGGTAACGCTATTACCGAAGTAAATTTAGACCCAACAACTTCCGGTTTTATGCCGCAGGTTAACCCTGCAGGTTATTTATCAGCTGCTCGTGCAATGAAAATATTCAACGGCAACGCTCATGCGGTAGGACTTGTTGGTCATGTTGGCGTAGAATGGTTTTTTGCACCAAAAGTTTCATTGGGTGGCGAAATGAACATTTCATTCTTATACCAATGGAATCCACAAATCAATGCAACATACGAAGGCTGGAATCCGGTATCGAAACAAGTTGAAGAGTACACTCAAACAATGACTCCCAAAAGTCATGGTTTCTATTATGGAACTGATAATTTAGGTTCAAATTTCTTCCTTAGCTTCTATTTCTAATACGAAATAAATTTCATATAAAAAAAGCCGAGACATTATGTTTCGGCTTTTTTTATAAACTTTTCCAAAGTTTAGAACTTTGGAAAAGTTACAGTTGAGACGAAAATAAAAAATTATTTCCCAATCTCTCGCAATTTAATTGCCGTAATTACCTGCTTGGTATTTGAATGAAATTCACCCTGCATCATCCAATTGTAATAATTGGGGTCTTTGCGGAACACATCGCTTACTATTTGCCCTTTGTATTTACCGAAATTGAAAATTTCCTGTTTGTTATCGTTGAAAATAATGCGTCCGGCAAAATCGGCGTTGTTGTTTTGAGCGGTGAATTCGCTAAGGAATTTTACGGAATTTTCCACATCGGGGTAGCGGTCTAATTGTGCTTTGAGCACTTCGTAAGTTGCCATTGTATCGGCATCGGCAGAGTGCGCACCGGCTAAATCTTTGTTGCAATAAAATTGATACGCAGCCGAAAGTGTGCGAGCTTCTTTTTTCATAAACAACACCTGTACATCAACGCATTTTGCTTTTGTCCAATTAAAATCCACTCCGGCGCGGTTAAATTCTTCGGCAAGCAATGGAATATCGAATTTATTGGAATTGTAACCGGCAATATCGCAACCGGTTAAATGTTGCACAATTTCGTTTGCAATCTCTGAGAATTTCGGGCTACCGGCAACATCGGCATCATAAATTCCGTGTATTTCCGATGCTTGTTTTGGAATTGACATTTCGGGATTTACTCTATACGTGTGCTTATGCTCACTGCCGTTTGGCATAATTTTGAGCAGGGCAATTTCTACAATTCTATCGGTAACTATATTTATGCCCGTAGTTTCTAAATCGAAGAATACTAAGGGGCGAGTGAGGTTTAAGTTCATAGGTATTAGGTTTTTAGGGGTTAGGAGACAAGGGATTAGGAAATAAGGGAAAAGGAAACGAGGAGACAGGGATTTGAAAAATCTTTGTTCTGCAATAATTCTCGACCTGCGTGTTAAGTACAAATTATAGGCTTTGCAATAGCTCGGCAGGCGTAAGCACTTGTATTCTTTTCAGTTGTTTATAATCTTTGGTATTGCGAGTTACAATAACATCAACATCATTTTCAATGGCTACTTGTGCTTGTACAGCATCTTCAAAGTCTGTCCAACCGGAATGAAGAGCATACATAATTATTGTTTTATCAACACCTAAAACATCAACGCCCAATAAAAATTCTTTGAGAAATGCGCACGCATCAACTTTTGCTTTTTGCAAAAGATAAAAAATATCGGTAACTGCCGAAGCCGAAACTGCGGCAGAAAATGTTTCTTGCTCTATACGATAAAAAAGTTCGGCGGCATCATCTGCAAACGGCTCACGATTAAGCACAAAATCCAATATTATATTGGTGTCAATCAACACTTTCATTAGACATATTTTTGTTTTAGGCGTTCGTGCTTAATGTGTTCAAGTTCTTCATCGGTAATTGTTTCCATACCTTTAATGCTGCCTTGCCATTTTTTGATAAAATCATTTGCCGAAAACCGTTTGGGTTTTATTGTTTCTTTGCTATTTGCCGACACTACAAAAACCTCAACATCAGTGTCGTACAAATGCGAATTGTAAGGCAAAGTTATTGTGCCGGTACTCGAAACTCGTGTATTAAATTTGTAAGCATTCATAATTTTGTATGTTATATGAAAGAGCGAAGATACGATAATTTAATTGAAATTCAAAAAAAAGCGGTAAAACTTTTGTTCTACCGCTTTTTATTCCCTCGTCAACTCGTTTACTAAATTACACCATCATAGGCATTAAAAGCATCAAAATATCTTCATTTTCGTCTTCTTGCTCCATTGGCATAATAAGTCCGGCGCGTACTGCGTCCGAAAGTTGCATACACACTTCTACACTGTTGATGTTTTGTAAAATATCAAGCAAGAATTTCGATTTGAAACCGATTGTCATATCTTCGCCGTCGTATTGGCAGTTAAGTTGTTCTTGTCCCGACGATGAAAAATCAATATCTTGTGCCGACAATTGAAGGGTTGTTCCACCCATTTCCAATTTTGCCAAATTGCTCGCAGCGTTTGAGAAAAGCGATACAATTTTCAATTTATTGAAGAAATCGGCTCTGTCAACTACCAATTTGTTAGGGTTTTGCGTTGGTATAACTGCCTGATATGCAGGGTATCTCCCTTCAATCAAACGGCACACCATACGATAGTTGGTAAGGTTGAAAAATGCGTTTTTGCTATCGAATTCCACCGTGATAGAATTGCCGTCTTTGGCAAGAATATTTTTAAGAACAGTGGCAGTTTTTTTCGGTAAAATAAACGATGAATTTTTATCGGATTTAATGTCGGTGCGTGTGTAGCGAGCCAATTTATGCGAATCGGTTGCCACAAAACGGAAATGGTCGGTTGTCAATTCCACCAAAATACCGTTCATTACGGGACGCATATCGTCGTCGCCGGTTGCAAAAAGCGTACTTGCAATACCTTTTTGCAAAATTTCGGAATCAATCGTTACCGACGAAAATTCCTCTTCCAATTGTGGTAATTTTGGAAACTCGTCGCCATTTTGCCCCACAATGCTAAATTTACCGCTTGTTGAAAGAATATCAATTTGGTAGGTTGCCAAATTTATTTTGAAAGTCAACGGTTGGTCGGTAAATTCTTTCAATAAATCGGTCAAGCGTTTTGCGTCGATTGCAATAACTCCGTCGCCTTTGGCATTCGACAGTTGCATTTCGGTGTTAAGCGTTGTTTCCAAATCCGAAGCTGCAATTTTTAGCGTATTTCCGTTAAGGTTAAATAAAAAATTATCTAAAATAGGCAGAGAGTTTTTTGAGTTGATAACTGATTTTACAATGTTCAGTTGAGCCAAAAGTTCTGAGGTTGATACTATAAATTCCATTTTTTTGTTTGTTAGGGGTTAGGTAATAGGTTTTAGGTTGTAGGGGTTAGGTTTTTAGGTTGTAGGGGTTAGGTAATAGGTTTTTAGGCAATTTTCCTCGTTTCCTTGTCTCCTAAAACCTCGTCTCCTTGTATCTAAGCATCTATATTCGCATATTTAGCATTTGCTTCAATAAATTCACGGCGTGGTGCCACTTCTTCGCCCATGAGCATCGAGAAAATATGGTCGGCAGTGGCGCTGCTTTCTATGGTAACTTGGCGCAGTGTGCGGTGCGCGGGGTTCATGGTGGTGTCAGCCAATTGGTCGGCATTCATTTCTCCAAGACCTTTGTAACGCTGAATGGTTACGCCGCCTTCTTTTCCGCCCGAAAGTTCTTCTACGGCTGCCAAACGGTCGTCTTCCGTCCAGCAGTAACGCTCTTGTTTGTTGCGTTTCGATTTTACCAAATATAAAGGTGGCGTTGCAATATATAAATGTCCAAGTTCAATGAGTTCTTTCATAAAACGGAAGAACAAGGTCATAATCAAGGTTTCGATGTGGCTACCGTCAACGTCGGCGTCGCACATGATTATGATTTTGTGGTAACGCAATTTTTCGAGATTAATCGCTTTGCTGTCTTCTGCCGTGCCAATGGTTATGCCGAGCGCTTTGAAAATATTGCTGATTTCTTCGCTTTCAAATATTTTATGCGTCATGGCTTTTTCCACGTTCAAAATTTTACCTTTCAACGGCAAAATTGCCTGAAATTCACGGTCGCGCCCTTGTTTGGCAGTACCACCTGCCGAATCTCCCTCGACAAGGAATAATTCACATTTTTCGGGATTACGGCTCGAACAGTCGGCAAGTTTGC
>WQTX01000111.1 GCA_009786075.1 Bacteroidota bacterium
GACAGCAAATCAGCCGAAAACCTGCTCGACATTATGGAAAAACTCAACCAACAAGAAGGCGTTACTTTCGTCTTTTCCACCCACGACCCACGCATTATGGCAAAGGCTCGACGGATTATTAAACTAGAAGACGGGAAGGTTGTGAGTGATGAATATAAATCTGTTCATTAGTAACATACTATATTTTATACTATAATATATTACTGCTGTATATGCTCTTTTATATGATTCTGTATATTATTTCATATATTACCAATATGTAATTTCTTATATTACCAATATATACTTTTTTATATTGCTAATATATATGTTCTTGTAAATAATAAAAATATTTGTATATTTGCACTCGAAATAATAACAGAAAATATATGATACAACAAAGCGTATTACAACAAGTTATAGATACTCAAAAGAAGAAAACACTTCGTTTGAGTACCGGTTTTGAACGCGAAGTTTTGCCGAATGTACCTGCTTTTCAATCGCACGCTTTTATCGTTACCGGCATACGCCGTTGTGGGAAAAGCACTTTACTTAAACAAATGATAGAGGCTGATGATAGTCGTAAACTGTTTCTTAGCTTTGAAGACCCGCGCTTGTTTAATTTCGAGCTTTCCGATTTTGAAATCTTAGACACGATAATCGAAAACTCAAAAAGCGAAACACTGTTTTTGGATGAAATTCAGGTAGTTGCAGGGTGGGAATTGTATATCCGTCAGAAATTGGACGAGGGGTTTCGTGTTGCCGTTACAGGCTCGAATGCCTCGCTGTTGAGCCGTGAATTGGGAACAAAACTCACAGGCAGGCACATCAGCAAGGAGCTTTTTCCGTTTTCGTATCGTGAGTTTTTGGGTTTCAAAAATTTGCAGGCGGGCGAAAAATCGTTGCAAAAATATATGGAAACAGGCGGTTTTCCCGAATATTTGAAAACTAACAACACGGATATTCTGACCGAACTTTTTAACGATATTCTCAACCGCGACATCATCGTCCGGCACGGAATAAGAGATGCGCGCGCACTTAGAAATTTGGCTGTTTATTTGGTTTCAAATGTGGGTAATCTCGTAACGGCAAGCAAGTTACAACAACCGCTGAAAATAAAAACAGCGGCAACTATCTTGGAATATTTTTCGTTTTTGGAAGACACTTATTTGGTTAATTTTATGCCGAAATTCAGCTATTCGCTTAAAGTACAAATGGTTAATCCACGAAAAATCTATGTGATAGACCCCGGAATCATAAAAATCGCCTCCACTTCATTTACCGAAGACAAAGGTCATTTGCTTGAAAACCTGATTTATTGGGAACTTCGCCGGCAAGGAAAAGAACTCTATTATTTCAACGAAAACAAATCCGAATGTGATTTCGTAGTAATGAAAAACGAAAAAATTGAGCAGGTCATACAAGTTTGTTACGAACTTCTGCCCGAAAATCGCGAACGGGAAATCAATGGTTTGAAAGAGGCTATGGAGTTTTTTAAAATAGATAATGGTATGATAATCAGTTTTAATCAACGAGATGCGTTTATGCTGAATGGGAAACGGGTAGAGGTGATGCCGGCTTGGGAGTTTTTAAACTTGAAGATGGGAAGGTTGTGAGTGATGAGTGGAAATAGAAATTACTAAACAAAATAAAGAAAAATGAAAAAAATAAGTTTTCAGATATTCGGATTCATTGTTTTAACTTGCCTGATAATAAGCCTTGTTGGTCTTTGGTTTTTAGAAACAGATTGTAATAACGATGAGAAAGTCGAAGGTTTTAAACCACATCAAATTATAGTTGTAACACTTGAAATTGAAGATAATATTGATATAGAACAAATTATTTTAATTTCAACAGAAGGAACAGATACAATCATAGGAAGTCAAATTGACAATAAAAAGAAAATAAAATTGAAAAATCCTCAATTTGGAGAAGGTCTTTTTTCTATTTGTGTTTATACGCCAACAGATACTTTATGTTCACAGGAAAGTTATATAGAAGGCGGTTATAGACCAAAATTGAAACTAAAAAATAATGTATTTGAAACAATAGAATGGCATTAATGAAAATTAAAAAACACATATTATTCTTTTGCTGTATATTAGCATTTTCCGCAAACGCCCAAGAAAAAAATTGGACATTATCGGGTTATGTCAGCGGAATGCCCTCGGGTATGATGTTTTCTCCTAATCCGGAAAGCGACTGGGATTTTCCAAGTGCAGAATGGCAAGCACTTTTACATAATCGGTTGAATTTCGGTTGGCAAATAAACAAAGATTTTCGTTTTGATGCAGGGATGCGTAATCGTTTTATCGCAGGTAGTGAAATGATGATTAACCCCGAAAGTATCAGCGCAGATGCAGGATTGGTGGATTTGTCGTGGAATTATTTTTCGACAAATAATACAATATTAAACACGACTTTTGACAGATTAAATTTCACATTTGAAAAAAACAAATGGAAACTGCAACTCGGTCGCCAGCGCATCAATTGGGGACAGACATTTGTTTGGAATCCCAACGATATTTTCAACACTTACTCGTTTTTCGATTTCGACTATCCCGAACGACCGGGTTGCGATGCTTTCCGCACAACGTATTTTCATAACGCAACTTCGTCTTCGGAATTTGCCGTATCAGCCAATCACGATAAGAAAGTTACCGCCGCCTTGTTGCATCGTTGTAATAAAAAAAATGTGGATTACCAATTGATAGCGGGTGTACTGACCGAAACCGATATTGTTGTGGGTGGAGCATTGACAAGTGATTATAAAGGATTGAATTATCGAACCGAACTTTCATATTTTCATTCTATTGTAGAGACGGGGCATGCCCCGTCTCTACTGGCAGTTTCAGCAGGTTTAGATTATATTTTCAAAAATCAGCTGATGTTGCAAACCGAAATTTTGTATAATAATGTCGATACAAACAATGCCGGCGGACTAATGGCGATGTATGCCGCTCCGCTTTCGGCAAAAAATCTTTCCATTAGCCAATGGAATGTTTTTACCAACGCCTCTTATCCGGTTACGCCCCGATTGAACGGCACGTTGTCAGGAATGTATTTTGTTGATATACAATCTTTTTATGCTGGTTTGTCGTTAGATTTTTCTGTTGCCGAAAACTTGGATTTTTCATTTATTGCACAATATTTTTCTACACTCGGAAACGCTGCGTTAGGCGATATGCACGTATTGATGGGGTTTGCACGGTTGAAATATTCGTTTTGAAGCCGGATTAAACTTAGATTTTAACGAGCCAAGAAACTGCTTTGCTTAAAGTAATCCTTATCATTGGCATAAATATACAAGAGCGAACCGTCTTTGATTGCGCTGATGATGGTGTCGCTGATTGATTGAGGTAACGCAGGGCAGCCCAAACTTCGCCCTAACCGTCCGCTGCCCTCTATCACGGAGGGATTGGCGTATGCTGCCCCGTGTATGACGATTGCCCGGTCTTTTGCTTGGTCGTTAATGCCCTTTTCCAATCCGTGCAAAATGAGCGAGTAGCCGTGTTTTCCGTAGTAAGTATTTTCGGTCAGGAAAAATCCCAACGAACTTTGGTAAGAACCCATTTTATTGGAAAATGAGGTCGCGTAGTTTTCGCCGCTATTTCTTCCGTGCGCCACGTGCGACGAGTATAGCATTTTTTTTCGCTTAATATCGAAAACATACAGACGCTCATCGGTCGAAGGTTTCGTGAAATCAATCAGCGTAACAATATGATTGTTTCTCTTTCCCATTTTGTTATAACCGGCAATCGCTTGCGCAAATGCTTTGTAATTCACAACATCATTCAACTGCATTTCAATATAAAGCAGTCTGCTATCGAGAATATAAGCGGATGTAAATTCCCCGCCTTTGATGAGGGAAAAATTCAAGAATGAGATAAACAGCGTAACAAGGCAAATGACATTTCTTTTCATAACGTAATTTTCATTTAAAACTAACATATAAATATAACAATAATTACGCAGAAAATAAACTTAAAAAAAGCCTAAATTCTCTAATCTCAAAATTTTTTCGTTATTTTGCATTTATATACTTTAAATTTATGCTCGAACACATTAATTTCACGTTGCCTCTTCAAAATCCGATATTGATTTTTTCCATTGTGCTGTTTATTATCTTGTTTTCGCCGCTTGCGCTGAATAAGTTGAAAATACCTCATATCATCGGTTTTATTATTTGCGGAATTATTTTCGGTCCAAACGGGTTTAATATTCTTTCGCGCGATCAAAGTTTCCAACTGTTCGGGCAAGTGGGGTTGCTCTACATTATGTTTCTTGCCGGATTGGAATTGGATATTGCCGATTTTAAGAAAAATCAAAAGAAAGGTATTTTTTTCGGAATGGCAACGTTTACGATGCCTATGATATTTGGGTTGGCAACAAGCTATTTTGTGCTTGAACATTTGCTGAATGTTACAGCAAACGGAAATATATCAAATATTGATTGGAAAAACGGCTTAAACACCGAAATGTATCTTATCCTCGCCACCATTCTGTTTGCAAGTATGTATGCCTCTCATACGCTGCTTTCCTACCCAATTGTCGGACGGTTTGGCGTGACCAAAAACAGCGCAGTCAGTACGGCTGTGGGTGGAACGATGATTACCGACACGTTGGCTCTCCTTATCTTGGCGGTTATTGCAGGTATGACCCAGGGCGAGGTGGGCGGTTACTTTTGGACTCGACTGGTTATTTCCATTCTGGTTTTTGCTTTTATTGTTATTTATATTTTCCCGAAAATCGCCGAACTGTTTTTCAAGCGATACGACGACAGCATTTTGCAATATATCTTTGTGTTGGCGATGCTGTTCTTGGGCGCGTTTCTTGCCGAGTTGGCAGGATTGGAAGCGATTATCGGCGCGTTCTTCGCCGGCTTGTCTCTCAATAAACTGATACCCCGCATCTCGCCGTTGATGAACCGGATTGATTTTGTGGGAAATGCGCTCTTTATTCCGTTTTTCTTGATTGGCGTGGGAATGTTGATTGACCTGAGAGTGGTGTTCAATGGCTTTGACACGCTGATTGTTTCGGTGGTAATGTGTACGGTTGCGCTTTCGGGCAAGTATTTGGCGGCGATCATCACGCGCAAAACGTTTAAGATGAGCAAAGAGGAAGGTTTGATGATATTCGGACTGAGTAACTCGCAAGCGGCGGCTACCTTAGCGGCAGTGATGGTGGGGTACAACATTATTGTAGGAAAGACTGCTGACGGAACGCTGATTCGCCTTTTCAACGAGGATATTTTGAGTGGAGCTATCGTTACGATTTTGGTAACGTGTACGATTGCATCGTTTGCAACCGAAAAAGCGGCACGAAAATTAGCCGTGCAACAAGACCGGTTGGACGAAGATATGTCGAGCGAAAAATTGGTTGACCGTATTTTAATTCCGGTATATAATCCTGAAACGCTCAACAGCTTAATGGAACTTGCCGTATTGCTGAAAGGTGCGAAAAGTAAAGAACCGCTTTACACGCTCAATGTGGCAAATGATGCTACCGCCAATGCCGATAGTGTTGCCAAAGGAAAAAAATTGTTAGAAAAAGCGGCAGACATTGCAGCAGCTACCGACAATACGGTGCGTATGATTACCCGCTATGATCTAAACGTAACAAGCGGAATTATTCACACGATAAAAGAAAACAACATTACCGAAGTGGTAATGGGCTTGCACCACAAGTCAAGTTTTGCCGACTCGTTTTTCGGAGCCAAAACCGACAACTTGTTGAAAGGAACCAATCAAATGATTTTGGTTTCCAAATCCATACAACCGATTAGTACGATTAAAAGGGTCATTATTGCCGTTCCCGAAAAGGCTGAATTTGAAATCGGTTTTGTAAAATGGTATGACCGGGTAAAAAATTTGTGCAAGCAAATCGGCGCAACAGCATCATTCTTTGCCCACCCCGACACGCTGAAACAAATACGTGTACTTGCCCAACGAAACAAATTCGGCGTAGAAACCCGTTTTGAAGAATTTGACAATTGGGAAGATTTCCTGATGTTAACGCGAGAAGTCGATGTAAACGACCTTTTTGTAATTGTCGTTTCTCGCAAAACATCTATTTCTTACAATCCTGCATTTGAAAAACTGCCGGGACAACTTTCCAAGTATTTTGCAAATAATAGTTTTATTGTGCTCTACCCGGAGCAATTTGAAGAGCGGAGGAATGAGAATAGTATATTATGATTATGAATTTTTGTTGCGCTATTTGTGATTTTCTAAAAGCCATTTCCAAATAGGAACAACTTTTATTGTGTTGTTGTCAATTTCTATTGTTTTTTCTTCTTCGTGTGTAATTATTAGTAAATTCTCACAGGCTAATACTTTTTGAATTTTCTGTAGCGCACCGACTTCCCTGTCAAAAGTACCATCTGCTTTGTCGAGATTATAGCAAACTTGAATGGCAGTTTTTATTTCCGGAATGTAAAAATCAACTTCGATGTTTTGATTGAAAAAAAACACCGCATCTTCACGCCCGAATTTTCGTAAAAGTGTTATTGCCACAAGATTTTCTAAAAGAGCTGTATTTCCGTCAAGTAAAAAAAGATTTAAAATGCCGTTATCCGTAAAGTAGTATTTCGGATTGGTCTCTTTCTCTACAAGTTTGCTTGCCATATTTTGAATTGGCGAAACGAGCCATGCATCTTTTGCGTAATCAAGGTATTTTATAATTGTGTTTGTTCCGATTTTAGAACCGGCAGAAGATACAATATTTGCCAAACGACTGTGTGAAATCGGTGTTTTTACACTTTCTGCCAATTTTTTGAACATCAATTTCAAAGCGAAAGTGTTGTCAACAGAATGACGTGCGACAATATCGCCCAAAAATATTTTTTGATAAACGCTTGTCAAATAGTTTCTTTTTACCGGTAATGTTGCTCCTTCCGGAAATCCGCCAAAATAAAAATAATCGTTAAATTTTCTTGCTACTTCGGCTCTCCCCTTGGTCGAAAATAATGTTTTACTGTCAAAATTCACATTGTTTGCGTTCAAAAATTCCGGAAAATCGTAAGGAAAAACATTTACGGCAATATATCTGCCGCCAAGTGTTGATTGAATTTCGGAACTCAACATTTTGGCATTGCTTCCTGTAATATAAACTCTGTACTTGCTATCGGCAAGACGACGAGCAAATTTTTCCCAACCATCAATGTTTTGAATTTCATCCAAAAAAAGCGTCGGTTTTTTGTCGTACATTTCCAAATGAACTTCAAGCAAAAGATTCAAATCTTCGAGTTTCATTCCAATTAAACGCTCATCCTCAAAATTGACATACAGCATTTCATCCCAATCTGTACCCGATTTCAGCAGTTGCTGAATACGCTGATAGATCAAAAATGACTTCCCGGCGCGACGAATACCCACAAAAACATAATTTCCAAATTCCTCGTAATTAAAATCACGCTCAATTACTTGATAGTTAGAAATTTCTATTTGATTATCTGCGATTACCTCTTTTAAAATCTCTTTGTTCATTCTTTCTTTTTGTTTTATTGACAGAACAAAAATACTATTTTTTTATTTTACAGACAAAACAAAATACAAAAATCGCAAATGTATATGCTTTAACGCGAAGGGCGCAAAGACATGAAGACACAACGTTTCTTAACATTTCCGGTATATAGCGGCGTTTACTTTTTTAATAACACCATCAGTAGAGATGTCAATATCAATTCCCTCTGTTTTAATCCTAAGTCCACCACCAGCTAATAAAATCGTGAATAAAGCTATTAACCATATTGATTCAATAATTTTGTTTTAGTGATGTGTCAACAATGAAATGCCGCTCCCGTAGAGACGTGGCGTGCCGCGTCTCTGCAATCCGCGTATACTATCGG